>NZ_KV838693.1:0-22572 GCF_001838765.1 Staphylococcus sp. HMSC34G04 | reverse complement strand
CATACAAAAGACTCCTTTTTATTAAAATTATAATATAAATTCAACTTTGCAACAGAACCATATTTAATATGATTAATATAGGTATTTGGCCAATGGTCATTCTAGCATTATTAATCATAGCTAATAGTATTTTTATGGTTTACAAGACAGTAGACGTTAAAAAACGCAAATGACAAAAAAGCAATCTCACTCTTAATTTATGTGAGATTGCTTTTATTTATCATAACAATATAATAACGTTTCAAGCACATTATTTAATGTTACAAACACTTCTTCAACTGTATAGTTATAGTCATTTTCTACCCAACGTCTTAGTACTTCTATTACGCCACTACTGTAAAAATCAGCTACAATTTCAGGATGTTTACTTTCTCTAATCTTTTGCGCTAAGGGGTCACGCTTACGAGTTGGGTTATTTAACATCATTTCGCGACTCACATTCGTTAAACTTCTAAATACATCTGCCTGTCGAGACGAAACTAATAGATGCTTAAAAATCTTTTTATTATTACCAATGTAATAGATAAAGTCTTCAAATGATTCAGGGGTTGTAATGTCTGCTGATGTGTCACTTTTAGCTATAATTTGTTGTGTAATAAAGTCAGGTAAAGTGTAGAGTAATTCATATTTATCTTGGAAGTATCTATAGAACGTACTGCGGTTGATTTCTGCAATATCACATATTTTTTGAACCGTGATTTCATCAAAATGATAATCATGTAAAAGTATAAACACTGTTTCATGAATATGTTTAATCATACGCTTTTGATTTGCTGACGGCATTATCTGATTCTCCTATTTATTTAATCTAGTCAGATAGCCTGACGTAATAAGAGTAATTTATCACAATAAAGTTGATTTTTCCAAACATAACAACTGATACTACGTTTAAATTTGTTTATAAAAAAAGAGTAAATAAGTTATTTGAAACGTTTAATACTATAAGAGCGATATAAAAAAGTAGGAGCGAAACTGAGTTTAGTTTCACTCCCTCGCAATAATAGCTACGATTGAGAAGAGTTTGTCTTAAGCGCCTTCTCAACTCGGTTTGCTACTGTAAATTTGCATTATGAGTTTTAAATATGCTACACCAAACGAGCATATTCTTTATTTGTCTTTCTTTACTTTGTAATTAGATAGTCTCAATACCTTCTAACCATTCATCTACTTTATTATCATTATCATCCACATAGTCTTTAGCTACTTGTTCTGGATTTTTGTTATCAACAAAGATTTTTTTAGCTAATTTGTCTTCGTCAGATTTACTCCAATCATCTGCCATACGTGTTGCAACTGTGTATGCAGCTGGATGTGCTTCTTTAAAGTCTTTGTTAAATACTAAGTCAATATGTTGATTATTATTACCATAAATGTTGTCTGGATCTTTCAACATTTTAACGTCTAATTCTTTAGAGAACCAGCTAGGTTCCATTGCTGTGAAGACGATAGGTTCTTGTTGTTTAAAAGCAGATTGAATTTTCTTGAATTGGTCTTGGTCAGAACTTTCTTTCAAGCTATATTTATCCAAGTTGTCACTATCAAGTTCATCTTTAGTTTCTTGCATAACGCCATTACGTGCGTCTGTGCCTTGAATTGCCCAATCTACAGATTTTCCGAAGTCACTGTTTTTTAAGTCACTAATTGAGTCGACATCTTGCACGTACTTAGGTACGGCTAAACCTACTTTTGCGTTATCAATTAAATGTTTATCATCATAAATTGTTAATTTACTTTTGAACTTATCGTAGTAACTTTTATCAGTAGTAGGGAATATACCTGATGCATGGAATGAATCAGAGTTCTCTGATACAGCAGCATATAACGGGCCACTTGCTGTTACTGGTGTAGTTGTTACATCATAACCTGCTTTTTTCAATACTTCTGCTATAACTAGTGAACGTGGTGTTGAATTATCACTCGCGATATAAGATATTTCGATTTCTTTATTACCAAGTGATGTTTGACTATCGTCTGATGAACCACTACCGTTACCACTATTACCACAAGCACTTAGCACTATGGCTAAGGCTAGTGTGGCTAGTAGTCCTAAGAATTTCGAACTACGTCGTTTTAACATAACGTGTTTCCCCCTTTTTAATATTAGTCTCTAAGTTCGTCATCATGACGATGTTGAGATGATCGGTTATATCTATCGTAAACACCTTTGTTGTTTTCACGAGCGTATAACATTAATGCTTTGAATAATACATCTTGATCAATATTGCTATCAGTTAATTCTTTGTATAAGTTTGTTGTTTTATCAAAATTTGAATCATGATAATCATGGTTATCATTTTGATGATCATGATTGTTGTGACGATAATCATCATTTCTATTGTAATTGTCTTGATAGTGTCGATCATTATAATTACGTTCATCATGATGAGTATGGTCGCCATCTTGAGTATAAAGTGATTCATAGTCGATATCATCACGTTGATTATCATATTGATGTTGGCGATGATGCTGGTCATGATGATTATTTAAATGCACAGAACGGTTATAATCTTCGTCATTATAATTGCGATTGTAGTTACGTTTGTCATTTTGATAAACATAGTTATCTTTGTCTTGTCTAGAGTATTCACTATTTTTATCGTTGACATGACCTTTTTCAGAAGATGTGTCGTGATGATTATCTTCTTCTAAAGCTTTACCTTCAACGTCAACGTTTGGCAATACTGCACCTAACCATTTAGGAAGGTACCATGAAGCTTTACCAAAGAGTTTCGTCAATGCTGGAATTAATGTCATACGTACGACGAATGCGTCGAATAACACACCGAAACCTAATGCGATACCCATTGACTTAATTGCACTGTCATCTTGGAAGACGAATGCGATGAATACACTGAACATAATAAGTGCAGCAGCTACGATAACAGGTCCACTTTCTTTGATACCTACACGGATTGAATGATCATTATCGCCAGTCTTACTGTATTCTTCATGTACACGTGTCATTAAGAAGAGCTCGTAGTCGATGGCAAGTCCGAATAACAATCCAATTGTGATTACTGGAAGGAATGCAAGTAATGGTCCTGTGTTTTCAATACCAAATAAGCTACCCATAAAGCCATGTTGAATGACTAATGTTGTGAAACCTAATGTAGCCATTAATGAAAGGATAAAGCCTAGTACTGCTTTTAATGGAACTAAGATCGAACGGAACACAATCATTAATAAGAAGAATGCTAATACAACAATAACGCCTGCAAATACTGGAATAGCGTTGTTTAGTTTTTCTGACATATCGATGTTAATAACACTTTGTCCTGAAATTTCAGTGCCATAGTCATATTTTTCTTGCGCTTGGCTATGATAATCACGTAAATCATATACTAGATTTTCTGTTGACTGTGAGTTCGGTCCTTTTTCAGGAATGATTGTGAATAATGCGTAATTGTTGTTGTCAGTTAGTTGTGCTTTTGAAACTGTATCAACATTATCAATGTCTTCTAAATCACTACGCATATTATTTAAATCACGTTCGATAGTGCTTTTACTTCCACCATCTTTTGTATTTACTAACATGACAATTTGTCCGTTATAACCTTCGCCAAAATTATCTGAGATTAATTTATAGGCTTTGTATTCTGATGAGTCAGTTGGTTTTAAACTATCATCTGGAATACCTAAACGCATGCCACTGACTGGTATAGCAGCTAAAATTAAAATAATTAAACTTACAATAACAGCGATAACTGGCTTACCAACAATAAATTTTGCCCAAGAATGATCTTTAGGGTCTTTACTTTTAGTTGGTTTATCTTTAATTTTAATACTTTTATGGAAGATACTGATTAGGGCAGGTAATAGTGTTAATGCTGCTAATACTGCAAATAACACACTAATCGCTGAAGCGAATCCCATAACCGCTAAGAAGTCGATTCCTACAAGTGATAAACCACAAACAGCAATCATAACTGTAAGACCAGCGAATATTACAGCACTGCCTGCTGTACCCACTGCTGTTGCAATAGCTTCTACAGTATCGACACCTTTTTTCTTAAGTTCTTTAAATCTAAATAGAATAAAGAGTGAGTAGTCAATACCAACAGCTAAACCTATCATTACAGCTAGTGTAAGAGTGAAGTTTGGAATATCAAAGATATATGTTAATAATGCGATGATACCAACACTTGAACCTAAACCGATGATTGCACTAATAATTGGCATACCAGCTGCGATAAGTGAACCAAAGGTAATAAGTAAGATTACGAATGCTACGATGATACCGACAATTTCTGATGTACCACCAGGTTCGGAATTCATAGCGCCACCTTGAGTTTTTTCAATTTGCACATTATGGTTGTCAGTTACATCTTTTAATTCTTTGTCGATGATATGTTTAGAAGAATCTTTTAATCCAGTTTGTGGAACTACATAACTTACGTTAGCGATAGCAGTATCGCCTTCATCATTAACTTGTCCACTGTCATATGGATTAGAGATATTTTGGATATAATCATCATTTTGTCTGATATTGTCTAAAGCATCTTCAATATCTTTCTTCGTATCTTTATTATTGAGTCCATCATTCTTATTAGAATGGAAGACTATTTTCATCGAGGCTTTCTCACTGTCCTGATGAAATTCTTTACTGATTTTATCGTTTGTGTCTAATGACTTAAGGCCGTTCATAGTGATGTCACTGTCAAACTTCGGTGAGTTTATCATTAATGGCGTGATAATAACACCTAGTATAACAAGCCATCCTATAACACTTAGCCATTTGTTCTTAGCTATAAATTTTCCTAGTTTGTATAATAGCTTTGCCAAGACATTTCCCCCCTATTTCATTAATTTATATCGCTTAAAGTATGGGTAGTGTGCTGATGTTTTGTGAGCAATTACATTAAATCGATACCTCAAATTAAGCATATTTAAAATGTTACATTTGATAATGTAACAAGTTATACCCACGTTCGGTACCATTAAAAGTTTTACGTCGTTGGAAAATGCAACACTTTGGAAAAATTGTTGGTGAAAATAGCGTGTATTAAGGAGATATATAAGAAAACAGGTTCTGTTGCAAAGTTAAAATTATATGCACATCTATACAAAACTATAAAAGCAAATATTGTTTTAACAGTAAAGAGTTTTGTTAGTATTAATTATTTTTCGTTTTTCAGTATAAATATTACATGATTTTTAACTTTGCAACAGAACCCTATTTATTATTGCGTAAAAAATACCTGAGACAACAAATGATGTCTCAGGTTCTTAATCTATCTCTTAAGTTATTTTTTAATTGGGAATAAACTATCAATTTTGTCTATTTCACCTTGCGATAATTCAATATTTGCAGCATCAATATTTTCAACAACTTGCTCTGCACGTTTTGCACCAGGGATGACAACATCTAGTGATGGACGTGTAAGATAAAATGCTAATACGACATTGGCAATCGTTGTATCATGTGCCTCTGCAATATCAGTTAATGCTTTTACACGACGCACATTATCTTTGAATACGTCTGGTTGAAAATCAGGACGTTCTGCACGATGATCCTCAAATGTTTGATTTTCATCGTACTTGCCAGCTAGTATACCTGAAGCAAGTGGGAAGTAAGGAACAAATGTAATATTATTTTCTGCAGCATATGCCATTACTTCTTCATTTTCACGATGTAATAAATTGTATTCTAATTGAACAACATCAACATATCCATCTTTATTCGCTTCTTTTAATTGTTCTAAAGAGAAATTAGATACACCTATTGCTTTAATTTTACCTTCATCTTTAAGCTCTTTAAGAGCCGCCACCGCTTTATCTTTTGGTGTATCGTCATCAGGAAAATGAATATAATACAAATCAATATAATCCACTTGAAGACGTTCCAAACTATTTTCAACTTGCTGTTTTAAATATTCTGGATCGTTATTTTGAACAACTTCTTCATTTTCTTTAATAACATGCGAACCTTTTGTTGCAATTTGCACTTTCTCGCGTGGATATTCTTTTACAACTTGTCCAACTAATTCTTCAGAACGTTCAGGCCCGTAGATATATGCTGTATCTAATAATGTTATACCATTATCAATAGCTTGACGTACAACTTCTTTCCCTTGCTCTTCATCCAAATTAGGATATAAATTATGACCACCTACTGCATTTGTACCTAATGCGATAGGAAAAACATTGACATCAGATTTACCTAATCGTACTTGTTTTACCATTAAAAGTCATCTCCTTTATTTAAAATACTTAAATATATTATACCCAAATCATAACTTATTCATTCATGTTAATTATCTATTAGAAGCAAGTATCTTGACCTTAAAATCATTATACGCTTTAATGTAACTAATGAAGTTACATTAAGGTGGGTAAAAATGAATTTAGAATTCAATATTGCAGTACATGTACTATGTTTTCTTGCTCAACACGATCAAGAACAATTCAATAGTAAAGAATTAGCTAAATTAACATGTCTGAACCCTGTACAACTTAGACGCGTTCTAGCATATTTAACTGAACACAACTATATCAAAGTTCAGCGTGGTAAAGCAGGAGGCTACCAAGCCAATCAACATACTGCTCAAGTAGATTTAGCCAAGTTATATCAACACTTTGTTTTAGATAAAAATAATAGCCAAAGACGATTTACTGGCGCTTCTGACAGTCATTGTCAAATTTCTAAGAAAATTGCTCATACAATGTCACATTATTATTCTCAAGAACATCAAATAATATTAGATTTTTACAAAGATAAAAATATTACAGATGTTTTGGCAGATATTTTACAGGAGGGGTAAAACCATGAAAAATTATGATTTGATTATTATTGGTTTTGGAAAAGCAGGTAAAACATTAGCGGCACATGCTGCTAGTCACGGACAAAAGGTTGCAGTGGTAGAACAATCAACAAAGATGTATGGCGGTACATGCATTAATATCGGATGTATACCGACTAAAACATTAATTCATGATGGTATTGAAGGTAGTTCATTCAAAGAGGCTATTACTAGAAAAAAAGAAGTCGTACAGGCATTGAATAACAAGAACTATCAAGGCTTAAATTCAAAGGACAATATAGATGTTCTAAATTATAAAGCTAATTTTATTTCTAACGAGGTAATAGAACTACAAGATAATAATGGAACAATTCAAGAAACAATTACAGCAGATAAGATAGTAATCAACACTGGTTCACGTGCAAATATCCCAGATATCAAAGGGATAGATACAGCTCAAAATATATATGATTCTACTGGATTACTAAATATTGACTATCAACCTCAAGAACTTGTTATTATTGGTGGTGGTTATATCGCTCTCGAATTCGCTTCAATGTTTGCAAATTTTGGAACACATGTAACAATTCTTGAGCGTGGTGATGCTATCATGACAAATGAAGATCAAGACATTGCAAATCTTATTGTCAAAGATTTACAAGATAAAGGTGTGACTATAAACACTAATACTAGTACTATTGCATTTTCAAACAATAAAGATCAAACTATCATACACACAAATCATGGAGAAATATCAGCTGATACTGTGCTCTTAGCCACAGGTCGTAAGCCAAATACAAATCACTTAGGTCTTGAAAATACAGATGTAAAAATCGGAAAACAAGGTGAAGTAATTGTAAATACACATTTGCAAAGTACAGTGAAACACATATACGCTGCAGGTGATGTTAAAGGTGGATTGCAATTTACGTATATTTCACTCGATGATTATAGAATCATTAAATCACATCTATTTGGTGATGGTTCTAGAACAACTGAAAATCGTGGTGCAATACCTTATACGGTCTTTATTGATCCTCCTCTATCTAGAGTAGGACTAATTGCAAGTGAGGCGAAATTACAAGGATACGATATTCTAGAAAATAAAGTCTTTGTCAGTAACATACCCCGTCACAAAATCAATAATGATTCCAGAGGTTTATTTAAAGCAGTAATTAATAAAGATACAAAAGAAATTTTAGGAGCGTCATTATATGGCAAAGAATCAGAAGAACTGATTAGCTTAATCAAACTTGCTATAGATCAACATATTCCTTACACAGTATTAAGAGATAATATATACACACATCCGACAATGACCGAATCCTTTAATGACTTGTTTTTAGAACCACTTTGATCTCTGATCATTAGTGGTTCTTATGCAGGTGAATCCTTCTCCTGCGCTCCACTCTATACTTTGATTTCTGATGATTAGATACTACAAATGTAGGAATTATCTATCATGACTATTTAAAATTAAAGACCGATAAATTCATTTTTTAGAACTCATCAGTCTTTAATAAGAATATGACAGTATTCATATTTAATGCTTTCTTCTATCATATTACAAAGTAATGAAAATTAAATGGCTTCATATATTCGAATTTGCAACTTAATTATGTACTACTAACATCAAAACCACCCGCGACAATCATTCATGTCTCAGGTGGTTTTGATTTATTTATTTCTCTGCTTTGTGCTTCTTTAACTTTTCCTTAAGTTTGCGATCTTGTTCTTCTTTACGACGTTTTCGTTCTTCGTTACGTTTTCTTAGTCGCTCTTCTTCTTCTGGATCACGTGGTTTTTTTAATTGTTTTGTAACCTTTTCCATAAGTTCTTCTTCGGTTAATGCAGCAAGTGGTCGATTATTAACAAATGCAAATGTTTTACGCCGACCTGGTCCACAATAAGATTGACAGCCTATTTCAATTTCAGCTTCCGGATCTAATTTTTCTAATTTTCGCTTCAAAGATTTTAAATTCACAGCCTGACACTCATCACAGATTAAAAATTTATTTTTCATCTTGCTACCCACCTTTCTATATAAACTCTTCCATCATCGTTAATATAACTCTATTTATTTTACTCTTTTTACTATAAAATTCAAGATACTTTTCACTTTAAAATTCATACATACCATATACTAATAAAATAAGAAAGTGGAACTGAATACACAGTCCCACCCCCGGTTGAGCCTCGAACCCTAAATGACTTATATCACGAGTTACTTTACTTATTGTCCATGGTAAATTTTAAATTTCAATGGTTTGATATCATTCATTTGCCATTCGTTATAAATAATATTTTTATCAATTACCTTATTGATAATAGTAATGCCGCAATCGCCACCACCAGCACCTGAAGTTTTAGAAGCGCCACCGTGCTTTTCACCGACATCACATAATTTTTTTAGCTTATCTGTTTCAATTTCAACTGATGCTTCGTTATCCATAGATTGAATAATACGTCTGTTTATACGTATCATCTTTTGAACACCTTTGATATTATTAGTTTTAAAAGCTTGGATTAAACTTTCTACACAAGCATGAGATTGATCTAAAAAATCACCATAAAAACTTGGATCTGATTTTAAACGTTTGACTTCACTCACTAAGTGTGGAGAAGAAGCTGGGGACCCAGTCCATCCAATAAGGACTTCCATATTTTCGGGAGCTTGTAAAGGTTCGATATGTAAGCCTGGCCAATTTTTTTCCAAAACATCATTCACCGATGTTTCTTCCATTTGCTGTTTCACCCAGTCATGGTCGAACGTACTATATGCAAGCCAACCACTGTAGACACTAACCGCAATATCACCACATGAACTTAAACTTTGTAATTTCATATTTGCAATTACAGCTAATTTATAAATATAAAGGTTTGATAATTCCAAACCATAGAATTCATTCAAAGCTTTAACAACAGATACTAAAACAGCGGCGCTTGAACCTAATCCGTACTTCTGACCAGAGTTATCTGCTAAGTTACTATCAATGGTTAAATGAAAGTGCTTTAAATTCATATTGCAACTGCGCACATACTGTTCAAACACTTCTATAGCTGTCACAACATATTTCAGTTGCTTAGCAGCTTGAACATCTGAGATTTCAATTCTATCTTCATTACGGTCAAATTTAACTGGTTCATAATGTAATGTTTTGGAATGAATACTACCTTCAACTTTATTTGACGCCTCAATTGTCGCCGTTACAAAGCGATTTACTGCAATAAGAATAGATTTATATCCTGGTTCGGTTACTGCATACTCGCCTGCAATATAAAGTTTTCCGGGGGCTTTTACCTGAATCATTCTATCTCTTCCTTACTTAATAATTTCAACGCCAGAGCTGATGATATCACTTGCTATAATCTTCGATTCGTCAAATACTTTTAAAAATTGTTCCATCACAGCTTGTTTATTTTTCTTTTCTACTAAAACTTTTACATTGGGACCCGCATCCATTGTAAAGTAACAAGGTAAATTGGCTTTTCGACACTGTTCCACAATCGCCATAGCATCGTAGCTTTCTTGCACTAAATACGTAAAAGGAGGTTGAGCACCTAAGTTAGTGGCATGCATACGTAAACCATTTGCTTCAATGACTTCGCCTAAGCGTTGAAAATCTTGGTTTTTAACTGCCTCTTTAGCTTCATTTAAATCTTCATCAACGTGATCCAACCAATATTGATAGAATCTAGAAGTATCTCTTGTTAGTGACATACCTGACCTACTAGATACTTTTTTTGACTGATTATTAATCACTACAAATATCATTGATAAATCTTTTTCCCAACCATTGGAATTAATTCCATGTGCATATGAGGTCAAATCATCATGCCCTTTTTCCCATTCAGCAAATCCACCAAAAATACTTCTAGAAGCAGAACCTGAACCACGTCGAGCTAAACGTGATAAGTCTGTATCTGATAAGTTCAATGACAAAGCTTCATTACAAGCGGCAGCTAAAGCAGCGTAAGCACTCGCTGAAGAAGCAAGTCCAGCTGCTGTTGGCACATGATTCTCACTTTCAATTCGCGCATGCAAACGATTTCCAGCCAAATCTCTCACTATATTCATATAGTTTTGAATCTTTTCTTTCTCTTTGGCATTCACTTCATTTCCATTTAAAATAAGGCGATCTTCAGTAAAATCAGGGTCAAAAGTCACTTTTGTTTCAGTATAAAATCGATCTAAGGTAATTGATAAACTATTATTCATAGGAATAATGTAAGTTTCATCAGCTTTCCCCCAATACTTAATCAACGCAATATTTGTATGTGCTCGTGCTTTGCCACTTTTCACCAATGATTTAACCTCCTAAATGTTCAATCCATGTATGTGCTGCGCCAGCCTTTTCAACTGCAGCAACAATAGTTTTTGCAGTTTGTAAATTTTCCGCAAGAAGAAGCATGCTGCCACCTCTTCCTCCACCAGTTAGTTTACCAGCAATGGCACCATGTTCTTTCCCAATTTGAAGTAATTTTTCTATTTTATCGTGACTTACTGTTAAATGTCTCAAGTCTTCTTGACATGCGTTAAATATGTCAGCCAAATGATGGAAATCATGCTGTTCAATCGATTCACTAGCTCTGTGAACAAGTGTACCAATGTGCTCTACATATTTCATATATTCATCAGATTCACACAATACGTGAACATCTTCCACTGCTTGTTTGGTAGAACCCTTTACTCCGGTATCAATGACAACCATATAACCATTCAATTTTAGTGATTTTAATGTTTCGGCCTTCCCTTGTTTAAACCATACAGGTTTATTTGACACAATCGTTTGCGTATCGATACCACTTGGCTTACCATGTGCGATTTGCTCCGCCCAATTTGCTTCTTTAATCAATGTTTTGTCATCTAAAGGTTGATCCATAAAATCATAACTGGCACGTACAAACGCTACTGCTACTGCAGCACTTGAACCTAAACCTCTTGATGGAGGCAAGTTAGTTTGAATTTTTACTGATAGTGGTTCTTTCACTCCACTTTTTTCAACAAAGCGATTAATGATAGACTTTAGATGTTCGGGAGCATCGTACAACATTCCGTCATATACGTCACTTGTGATAGAAGAATAATTTCCTTCATCTAAACTTTCAATGAGGACTTTAATTTTCCCAGCATTAAATGGAATTGCGATTGCCGGTTGACCAAATGTAACTGCGTGTTCACCCATTAGAATAATCTTTCCAGTAGATTCTCCGTATCCTTGTCTAGTCATATTTTCTCACCTTTATATACCTTCTTTAAAATATCACTTCATAAGATGTACTGACGATGTTAAAATGATTGACTTGCTGTTTAACGTGATATTAATTTAATTTCTTTACATATTCATCTTGATTGATGTCACTTAAATGTCAATTTTATCGAATACATTTATTATATTGCCAATAATCAAGCGTTTATTATAACTATTTAAAAGTAAAATAACAACAAAAGAGTATAATAACTTTTTGTTTAAGTTTTCACAACATTTTAATATTATAAAACTCTTTTAAAGAGTTATCAAAATCATGAAATATATTTACCTTAAATGACAATTTTGTAAACATCGTTAAATTTTTTACTAAAGTTTTTAAAATTTTCCACCTCAACTATAATACTACAAATTTGTGATAGAATATATATCATTTTCTAACAAAGTCATCTTAACTTTTGTTTGAAAGGTATTTTTATTAAACAAAATAGTAGTAGGATTGAATTTGTTGTCCTCTTTTAACCTCGAATAACACTTGTCTTTTTTATTGGTTTTCTATGTAAAATTCTCTTGGTTAGAACCCCATTGATTGAAAATTTATATAAAAATATTTTCTATTCACATCAACTATCACTGCTAATACGTAAAAAAACCTGAGACAATTATTTTGTCCCAGGCTTATCTTTTTATGACTTATCTATGGTGTCACCTTGCTAAAAATCTAATTTTTCATTTATTTTCGCATTGCGTTCTAGCATCTTATCATAGTACCCCTCGTAACGTGTCCACTCGTCTTCTGTAATAGGATCCATATTTAAGTTTGCCCCTAAATCTTTTAGTGCATATAATAATAAAAACATAACATCTTGCACTTTAATTTCTCTATTTAAAAGAGTTTCTAAAGATGCCATACATGAGGGATCTATGTCTGGATAGTGAAACTTAGTAGTCTGCCCTTTAAGTGCACGTTGATAAAACTGTTGCATCATTAATGCCCGTTCTGAGCCAGAACCTTCAATACATAAGTATATTTGCACTGCGATACCACCACGTACTCGTCGCTGAGAAATCCCGGCAAATTTCTTATCATTAATACTTAAATCAAATTTTCCTGGGCAATACGATTGCTCAATTTCTTTAGTATCGATACTAACATCTTCATCCTCAAACATTTTACTAATCAATAAATACATCACTGTAAAGGCTTCATCAATAGTCGTTTCGGTTTGTCCTTTAAAAATCAAAGATATATTTAATATTCCTTGATCTAATACGACACCCAAGCCACCAGAATTCCTAACAATCGCATTATATCCCTGTTCATCTGTAAGAAAACGAATACCATCACTTAAAAATGGTAAACGCGAATCATGAATGCCCAAAATCACGGTGTGTTGATGTATCCACGTTCGTACTACATTACAAGATAAGTCTTTACCAACGCTTTCGGAAAAAGTGTCATCAAACGCAAAAGATTGCATGGGCTCTAAACCACTTGAATGATCGACATAACGCCAGTTGATTTGATTAAAATATTTAGTTGCTAAGTCCATTATTGTAAGGCTTGAGCAGCTGTAATAATAGATAAGTTATAAACGTCTTCAGTTGAGCAACCACGAGATAAATCATTGACTGGAGAGTTTAATCCTTGTAGGACTGGTCCTACTGCATCGTATCCACCTAAACGTTGAGCAATCTTATAACCAATATTACCTGCTTCTAGACTAGGGAAAACAAATACATTCGCATCACCTTGAATTTTTGCACCAGGTGCTTTCTTCTCTGCTACGCTAGGAACAATAGCAGCGTCAAATTGGAATTCCCCATCAATAACTACATGCTCTAATTGATCCGCTTCAGCTTTTTCTTGAGCTAACTTCAATGCTTCTTGCACTTTAGTAACATCATCCGATTTAGCAGAACCTTTTGTAGAAAAGCTTAACATAGCTACTTTAGGGTTCATTCCAAAGCTTTGTGCTGATTTAGCACTCTCTACTGCAATTTCAGCAAGTCCTTGAGCATCTAATTCTGGATTAATAGCACAATCCCCAAAAATATATTGTTCATCACCTTTAATCATAAAGAAAATACCAGATGTTCTAGATACACCAGGTTTAGTTTTGATAATTTGTAATGCTGGTCTTACTGTATCTCCAGTAGAATGTGCAGCACCACTCACTAAACCTTCAGCCTTTCCAGTATACACAAGCATTGTTCCGAAATAATTTACATTATCTAATAATTCAACTGCTTGTTCTTTAGTTGCCTTACCTTTACGTCTTTCAACAAAAGCATCTACAAGCTCATCTTTAAGTTCACTCGTCGCTGGATCTATGATTTCAATTTGCGTTAAATCTAAAGCGTGTTTAGACGCAAGAGATTTAATATTATCTTCGTTTCCTAAAACGATAGGTGAAACATAGTCAGTTTTTTGTAGCTGAGTCGCAGCAATGAGCACTCGTTCATCTTCACCTTCAGGTAATACTATTTTTACATTTTTTCCGGATAATTTGTCTTGTAATACAGATAATAAATCAGCCATAATATCCTCCTTAATTCTCTCTTATAATAACGTTTACATAGTAAATTATACGTTATTTTTTATCAGAATTCCATTTCGCTTTTGTAAACATTTTTTTAGTAGTTAAATGAATGTTTGTGATAGAATTTGAAATGAATCCAATAAGAATTTTGAAAAAGGAGAGATTGATAATGAGTGAAGCAGCAGAAACTTTAGATGGTTGGTATAGCTTACATTTATTTTATGCAGTAGACTGGACAACTTTTCGTTTAATTGCTGAAGATGATCGTGAAGCAATGATTACTGAACTAGAAACATTTGTTAAAGATAAAGCAGTTGCTAGAGAATCACATCAAGGTGATCATGCAATTTATAACATTACAGGTCAAAAAGCGGACCTTTTACTATGGTTTTTACGTCCAGAGATGAAAGAGTTAAATCAAATTGAAAATGAGTTTAATAAATTACGTATCGCAGACTATCTCATTCCAACTTATTCCTATGTGTCAGTGATAGAATTAAGTAATTATTTAGCAGGCAAATCTGATGAAGATCCTTATGAAAATCCCCATGTTAAGGCACGATTATACCCTGAATTACCACATTCTGAATATATATGTTTCTATCCAATGGATAAACGACGCAATGAAACTTATAACTGGTACATGTTACCTATCGAAGACCGTAAAACTTTAATGTATAACCATGGGATGATAGGTCGTAAATATGCTGGTAAAATCAAACAGTTTATCACAGGTTCAGTAGGTTTTGATGACTACGAATGGGGTGTTACATTATTTTCAAATGATGTACTTCAATTCAAAAAAATTGTCTATGAAATGCGTTTTGATGAAACGACTGCTCGTTATGGCGAATTTGGTAGTTTCTATATTGGGCATATTTTAAACATCGAAGACTTCAAACAATTTTTTAGTATATAAGTTAAAGTGAAAAATTAACCCTACACACCAGAATCATAATTTACTGGTGTGTAGGGTTTTTAATATGTAGAAAAGATAATACCTTATCTTAAATTTAATGACTATAAAAATTTTAAGAGCCTGTACAATTAAGATGTACTAGGCTCTTATGTTGTAGTATCCTTGGGAGAACTTTAAATCACTACTACGTATATAGTTAACCTCATAGAATATACCGTCGCTACTCAATATATTCACTGTCATCGTTAACTAATATTATTTTAACCTTTTTGAAATATTTGAAACATTATATAAAGGTAAATGTACAACTATAAGGTTTTTTTTAATATTTATTATAAAATTCATCTATATAATCATTATTTTATCTGCTTAACTCTATGAAAATGACTTTAAATGACAAGTTGCACGTCATGTAAACCTCAAGGGTTGTGGCGTTTTCCTAAAACCTTTACTATAATTATAATAATGATTTATTCTTAATTTTAAAAAAATTTGGTGATGAAATGAATAAGGATACAATTGAAACATCTCATGAAGCATTGATAAAAGATGTTGTTATGATTACTGCTCGTATATTACTAGAATCTGGAGCAGAAGGTACACGGGTAGAGGATACCATGGCACGTATTGCTACAAAATTGGGCTATCCTGAAAGCAATAGTTTCGTGACTAATACTGTAATTGAATTTGTTTTACATAACGAAGCATATCCTCGGTTATATAGGATTAAAACTCGAGATACGAACTTAATAAAAATTTCTCAAGCTAATGAAATCTCACGTCAAATTACAAATGGCACGATGACGCTTGAAGAAGCTAAGTATCAATTAGAGGAAATATATGTTGCTAAAAGAGATAGCAGTCTACCCTTCAAAGGAATTGCCGCAGCAATTATCGCTACGAGCTTCCTCTATCTACAGGGAGGTCGTCTGGTTGATATCATCACAGCTGTATTAGCTGGAACGATTGGATACTTAGTAGTAGAAATATTAGATCGAAAGCTACACGCACAATTTATTCCAGAATTTATAGGTTCTTTGGTAATAGGTATTATTTCTGTAATTGGACATGCATTTGTTCCTAGCGGAGATTTAGCTACAATTATCATTGCCGCGGTCATGCCTATTGTACCTGGAGTACTTATTACAAATGCTATTCAAGATTTATTCGGAGGACATATGTTAATGTTTACAACAAAATCTTTAGAAGCTTTAGTTACTGCCTTTGGTATAGGCGCTGGTGTAAGTTCAATATTAATTTTAGTCTAGGAGTGCACTCATATGTTTTGGATATTTAATTTTATATTTAGCTTTCTTGCTTCACTCTTTTTCTGTGTCATATTTGATGCCCCTAGGAAGTTGTATTTTGCTTGTGGCTTTGTCGGCGCTTGTGGATGGATGGTTTATACTGTATTATTTAACGGCTTTGAGCTCCATACGATTTACTCAAGCTTTTTCGGAAGTTTAGCGTTAGGTCTACTTAGTCATTACATGGCTCGTCGAAAAAAAGAGCCTGTAATTATTTTTATGGTTACAGGTATTATACCTCTAGTTCCAGGTGGACTTGCTTATGATGCCACTAAAAACTTAGTGTTATTACACTTTGGTAAGGCGATTAACACAATGCTTGAAGTGACATTAATAGCAGGTGCTATTGCTTTGGGTTTATTATTTGCTGATCAAATTTCTAAAATCGTTATTTCAGGTTTTGCGCGTACCAGAAAAGGATTGTAATATCAATAAACTCTTTCGCTAAAAATTAACGTTACTCTAACCAATTAAATTTATGGTTAAATGTTGTTGGAAAATATATGATAAATAAAAATCCCAAAATGAAATTCTAAAAAATTTCATTTTGGGATTTTATAATATTGTCACAAAATAACTTTTAAATTTATTTATTCGTTGAATTAGATTGACCAGGTTCATGAATCATCTCTAAAACTTCGTCTTCAGAATGATTTAAAATCAATCGACTCATTTCATCATTATTCATTTTCTTAAGTTTTGGCAAGCGAATGATAAAAAAGATTAATCCTATTACCAACCAAATTCCTAAAGCGATGTATGATGGTATCGAAAGTGCTGCAGGAGAACCTGGAATAAGCAATAAACATAAGAACACAAAGGATACAATCGATCCTATAATACCAAAAATTTTATAAACTGGTGCATACGTATTACTCTGTTTATTAAAACTAAATAATTTCGTAGCAGATAAACAAGTAATAAAATATGCAATTGAAACACCTGTAGATGACATATCTACAATCCATGTTAATGCCGTTCTACCTAACCAAGGAGCAATTAAAGATACAGCTACTAAGAAAATAATAGCGACATATGGTGTTTTATGTTTACTGTGTAATTTACTAAATACTGTTGGCATAATGCCAGAGCGCCCCATTGAAAATAGTAAGCGACTCGAACTCATTAAAAATCCATTTAATCCAGTAAAAATCCCCATAATAATTGCCACTGCTAATACTGCAAGGCCAATAAAACCGAATGCATCTTGAGTCACTGCACCGGTAAGCCATAAGTTACCATTTAAACTTGTTGCTTGTGTACCTAGCCAGCCTGTGTAAAGTAACATCACTACATAAGTGAGTGACGCAGCTAGTAAACTATAAACAATAAGTTTAAACGTCTTGTTAGGAGAAAAGTTAAATTCTTCAGCAGTTTGCGGTATATTATCAAACCCTACGTACGCCCATGGTGCAATAGAGACAATCATAATGATTGATTGAAACCATCCTTTATCTACACTTGCTAATGGCTCTAAATGACTCAAACTAAAGTGACTGCTAAAGAAAGAACCTATAAACATAAGTGCAACTACAAGGACCATTGCAACACAGAAGTAATATTGTAACGAACCAGACACACTGGCACCTCTAATAGTAATCAACATAAACACTATAAGTAGCACTGTTGCGATAACAATTTCAGTTATGTAAACATCCCAACCAGCTACTGTATATAACTTTCCGTTGTTCAAAACATTTGGTAATAAAAATTTAATCAACAAACTGAATGCTGTCGCATTTAACGCAACAACACAAACATAGCCAAATGTTAAAAACCATGAAGAGAAAAAGCTTACATATCTTCCAAAACTTAAAAAACTAAAAGCAAATGCGCCACCAGAAACAGGAAATTTTTCAACGAGTGCGCCATAACTTACAGCAATAAGAATCATCAATAACGCACCGATTACTATACCTATTGAAGAAGCAATAGGCCCTGATTGTTTAATCCAATCTCCTGGTAATATAAAAGCGCCCCATCCGATACACGAACCATATGCAATAGCCCATACAAATTTCTCGGAAAGATTCTGCTTAAGGTTACCTCTATCTACATTGTTATTTTTATTTTCCATAAATAAAACTCACCTCGAGAGTATAGTATACCCTAAAAGGTGAGTGAATTAACTCATGAACTTTTACCATTAAATTGTAAAGAACGTCATATTGTAACAAGATTGTATGAAGTGATTACCCTGCGAATTTAAGTGTAGCAATTACAAGAACAAGCCAACCAATTATAAATAGAACACCACCTATTGGCGTAATTGCACCTAAAATACGAACTTGTGTTAAGGCTAAGAAATACAAGGAACCACTGAAAAAGACAATACCAAAGAATAATAACCAACCAGCCCAATTTACATTAATTGATGTTGTACCACTTATTAAACCTATAACTAACAGACCTAATCCATGATACATTTGATAAGTTGTTGCTTTTTCCCATATTGACATGTATTTATCTGATAATTTACCTTCCAATCCATGTGCTCCAAATGCCCCAGTACCGACAGCCATCATTGCATTTAATGCACCTAAAATAATAAAAACTTTCATCATTTTGAATGTACTCCTTTATATTTAAAAATCAAAAATAGATTCACCATTACCAACATGATCATCTGTAATCATCATATTATTAGAAGTATGATGCTTTTTCATTGATTGTGGTACTTTACCACCCATTGCTTCTATTTCAGCTACAGTTACATCATGTTTTTGTGAAGTCTGTTGTTTCATCTCATAATCATCTTTTATATTACTATTCATTGGTTTAGAACGATTTAATTTCTCTATTGTTGAACGACTTTGATGAGAACTAACAAGAGATGTGAGCATGTGTATAGCATACATATGCTTTTCAAATTCAGTATCTGTCTGAGCTTCATCTGCTTGTACCAATTCTTGCTCAATCAATTGTAGAATCTGTTTTTTGTTCATTATTCTCACCTAACTTTCACACCACTGAACTGGTGTTTTTCCTTTAGATTTTAAATAATTATTTGTAGTTGAATAAGGTTTAGAACCAAAAAATCCTCTAAAAGCCGATAGTGGACTAGGATGTGGCGATTTAATAATTAAATGTTTAGATGTATCAATGAATCGTTCCTTTTGTTGAGCAGGTCTTCCCCAAAGAATAAAAACAACATGCTCACGATAATTAGAAACAGCTTGTATGATTTCATCCGTAAATGTTTCCCACCCAATATTTCGATGTGAATGTGCTTCACCTTGTCGAACAGTCAATACCGTATTTAATAACAAGACACCTTCTCTTGCCCAGTCTTGTAAATGGGGCGAAGTTCTATGACACCCTATATCATTTTCTAGTTCTTGATACATATTTCTTAAAGATGGTGGAAATTTAGCATGAGGTTGCACTGAAAATGCTAAACCATGTGCTTGATTAGGACCGTGATAAGGATCTTGTCCTAAAATAACAACCTTGATATCTTCAAAAGGCGTTAAATCAAATGCTTGATAGATATTTTTTTTATCTGGATAAACGATTTGAGTCGTATATTCTTTTTCTAAAAAGTCATGCATCGCCTGAAAATCATGGCGTGTTGTTATATCATGAAATACCTCTGACCATTTCATTCGTTTTCACCTCAAGCTACATTTTAACATATTCATATTGGAAAAATGACTGATTTTATAAGCATTAATTTTTGTAAACCTTTATATATTTTAGGTTTACAATCAATCTATTTTTAATTATATTACAATTACTATAGATAAATTTCAGTAGTTTGGAGTGTTATATATGTGTACGGCTATTTCTTTATATACAAAACAACGTTATCATTATTTAGCTAGAACGATGGACTTTGCATTTGAATTTAATGGTATCCCAACCATTGTTCCACGTCATTATCACTACCAATTTGATCTAGATTCAGACATGCGTCTTGAATATGGTTTTGTTGGAACAAATTTAAAAGTAGGACGTTATAGATTTGGTGATGGTATAAACGAAAAAGGTTTAGCTATTTCGAACCATTACTTCACTGGTGAAGCCTCATACAGTACCCATAAACGTTATGGTTATTTTAACTTAGCACCTGAGGAGTTTATTGTTTGGGTTTTAGGTTTTAATAAAAGTATTAGCGAATTAAAACAAAAGGTTAAGAAGATCAATATTATGAATGAAAAAAATACAACTTTGAATATCGTTCCTCCTTTACATTTCATGGTCACTGATGAAACAGGACATACCGTAGCCATAGAACCTCACAATGGCTTATTAATAGTTAAAGATAATTATGTTCATACCTTAACAAATGCGCCTAAATTAGATTGGCATCTATCTAACTTAAGAAATTATGCTTATTTAACACCACAGAAATCAACCAATCAATTAATAGGTAAAGTGCTAGTAAGATCAATGGGTTGTGAAGCAGGAACAAATGGCTTACCGGGTGGTTATACTTCAACAGAACGTTTTATACGGGCTACATATTTAAGACACCAACTACGCTGTTCCCATAATGAAGATGAAAATTTAATGAATTGTTTTAAAGTTCTAGAATCAGTCAGTATCCCTCAAGGTGCAGTTATCGATGCCAATAAAATACATTACACACAATATCAATTAGTGATGGAAAGTAAAGAAAGAAGCTATTATATTAAGCCATACTTTAGTAATCAAATTTTCAAAATAAAATTAACTGAAGATCTTTTAAGTAAGAATGAGTTGACATTCTTACCTATTAATCACGAATTAAAGATAACATCAATACAGTAACTAACGTATGATGATTGATTTTGAATTTTACAAAATATAATAATTTAGCGTACGCGATAAACATGATATGATAAAGACACTAGAAATTAATGGGAGTGAATGAATGATGGCTTTAAAAAAAGTATTAACGATAGCTGGTTCAGATACAAGTGCTGGTGCCGGTATGCAAGCAGATCTTAAAACGTTCCAAGAACTTGATGTATATGGAATGGTAGCTTTAACATCTATTGTGACAATGGATAAAGAAACATGGTCCCATGATGTAACACCCATTGATATGAATATCTTCGAAAAACAACTTGAAACAGCAATATCAATTGGACCTAATGCTATTAAAACAGGGATGTTAGGAACACAAGACATTATTAAACGTGCCGGAGATGTTTTTGTTGAATCTGGTGCAGACTATTTTGTAGTTGATCCAGTAATGGTTTGTAAAGGTGAAGACGAAGTACTTAATCCAGGAAACACAGAAGCAATGATTCAATATTTACTACCTAAAGCTACAGTAGTTACCCCGAATTTATTCGAAGCAGGTCAACTCTCTGGTTTAGGAAAATTAACATCAATTGAGGACATGAAAAAAGCTGCTCAAGTGATTTATGACAAAGGCACACCTCATGTCATTATTAAAGGTGGCAAAGCACTCGATCAAGATAAATCTTATGACTTGTACTATGATGGCCAACAATTTTATCAATTAACTACTGACATGTTCCAACAAAGTTATAATCATGGTGCAGGATGCACATTTGCTGCTGCCACAACAGCTTATCTTGCGAACGGTAAATCTCCAAAAGAAGCAATCATTGCTGCTAAAGCATTTGTAGCTTCAGCAATCAAAAATGGTTGGAAAATGAATGACTTTGTAGGACCTGTTGATCATGGTGCATATAACCGTATTGAACAGATTAACGTTGAAGTCACTGAGGTTTAAAAATACTAGATTGTATAAATACTAGTACATTTTAGCCCTAATTTATAGGCTCATTTAATTCCTACAAACTTTGTAATTATAATTAAATCAATATCTATATAGATGTGGAAAGCCTGGGACAAAAAGGTCCAAGATAAGTAAATAAAGACAATTTCTATTGAAAT
>NZ_KV838692.1:0-1173 GCF_001838765.1 Staphylococcus sp. HMSC34G04 | reverse complement strand
CGTTTGTCCCTTTGTGTTGAGTTGACATAATTCGTTATTATGGGTAGCTCACTTTGTATATTTTGTGTGTGCTCTAATCAGGAATAATATAATTAAAGATTTAAACTAACACATACAAAAAACAAAATCAGCATAACTTTAATAAATAAATCATTTTATAAAATTGATATTTCTGTAAAAAAACAATAGAATAAAAATATAGTTCACATAAAAGAAGGTTCGAAATTTATGAAAAAATATTTATTAATCATATTATTATTACCTTTATTAATTTCGTGTAGCAATAATCATCATAATAAAAAAGTAACTGTTGTTGAGTATGGAGATTATAAATGTCCTTATTGTAAGGATTTTGATACTAAATTAATGCCTAAATTAGAAAAAGAATACATAGACAAAGGAAAAGTTAGTTATTCCTTTGTTAATTTATCATTTTTAGGTAAGGACTCAATAATAGGATCTAGAGCTAGTCATGCTGTTAAAAATATTGCACCTAAACATTACTTAGAATTTCACCATAAAATTTACAAAGAACAACCAAACAATGAAAGAAAATGGATTACTTATAAAAAAGTCGACAATATTATTGACCAACTTTCAATAAAGAAAAAAGAGAAAGAAAAAATCAAAGAAAATTATAAGCAAAAAAATAGCAAAGCTTATAAAGATGCAATTAAAGATAAAAAAATAGCAAAAAAAGAAAAAATTGAAATGGCTCCAACAGTAACAATAAATGGCAAAATGGTAGAAGATCCTTTAGATAAGAATGATTTATTTAAGAAACTCAATAATGAGTTAAAAAAATAGGTGAGAAATAATGAAAATACTAATATATGGACTTAATACACTAAACTATATCATTTTATTATTACTAATCCTTTTAAACTTACATAATTTACAACAAATAGGGTTAAATATTTGTGAATACTTTCTCTTATCTAGTATTGGTATATTGATAATCTCGCTCATTATATATTTTTTTAAAAAGAAAGAAATATTTTTAGTGAGTGTTTTTATAAACTTTTTAAATATAGCGATTATATTCCCTATATTATTATTATCATTATTTTAAGGAGGATTTTTATGAAGAAATGTTTTTCATTTGTACTAATTAGTGTTTTTTTATTAGGCATTGTTTTTAGGGTTCTGTTGCAAAGTTGAATTTATAGTATA
>NZ_KV838691.1:0-14015 GCF_001838765.1 Staphylococcus sp. HMSC34G04 | reverse complement strand
AATTAATATACACCCTAATCATACGTTTTAGTCACTATAAATTCAAGAACTTATTTTGTGTAATTAGGGTGTATCCTGTCTAATTTTTATCTTTCTTAAAATTTAGTAATATTATTTATCTTTATTTTCTTGGTTATTTAACTTATTGAGATAACGATAGATTGTTGTACGTGAAACTTTCCATTGCTCTGCAATAGTTTTAATTGGTGTTCCATTATCATAAAGTGTTTTGAGTAATTTTAAATCTTGTTTATTTAATTTTTCGGGTCGACCTCCATAGCGTCCTCTAGCACGAGCTGCAATTCGTCCCGCTGAAGAACGTTCTAAAATTAAATTACGTTCAAACTCTGCAAATGCTGCGAATAAATGAAATAACAATTGTCCTGTAGAACTTGATTTATCCATTGTTATATTTTCTTCTAAACTATGAAAACTCACGCCTCGATTATTAAGTTCATTAACTAATGTGATTAAATCTTCCATGTTACGTCCTAGTCTATCTAGTCTCCAAACAACAATCGTATCTCCTGACCTCGCAAATTCAATGGCTTTATCTAAACCAGGTCGCTTACTTTTTGAACCACTCATATGATCATTAAATATCTTTTCACAACCATATTGATTTAACCGATCTTCCTGTAAATCCAAGTTCTGTAATCCAGTTGAAACTCTTGCATAACCTATTTTCAACATACAAACCTCCTATATACATTTTCATTGTACCATAACTTAATTCTGATCATATTTATGAACATAGATTTTCTGTTGGGTTATTGAACACTAAAATATGTATAATAGATATATATCTAGATATAAAAAGAGAGTGTCCAGAAAATAGTTATTTTATGTACACTCTCATCTTTACTAATATATTTTAAATGTTATTAACAAAACTAATTTAATAAGAGTCAAGTATAGTTTACATATGTATAATGTTTGAAACATATCTCTAATTACTTTTTACTAATATCATTTAAAATGTCTCGCAATTCTTCAATTTCTTTGTTATTTAATTCTTCATTTTTCGCAAAATTTAGCACTAAACTTTTCATGTCCCCTCCATACAGTTTATTAAGAAAAGTTTTAGCAGTTTTCATTTTAATATCGTCTTCTTTAATATTTGATGAGTAAAAATAAATATTCTCTGATTTGTATCGTTTTATAATCTCTTTTTTATATAGTCTTGTGATTAATGTTCTAATTGTTTTATCGCTAACTTCTTTATATTTTTGAATTTCAACTACAATTTCATTAGCTGATACTGATTTTTTATCCCATATTATATTCATAACATCCCATTCAGCCATAGATATTTCAACTTGCTTATTGGCCATTTAAAACACCCATTTCTTTTAATATTTTTTCACTGATTAATTCAGCATTTTTCCCAGACGGGTTTCCATCTGATAAATGTGTAGCAAAATAATACTTATCATGATTTGTAATTACGTAACCTACAAACCACCCATTATTATACTTCCCGTTTACTATACCTGTACCTGTTTTCCCATACAGTTCATACTTTTCATTTTTCTTAATCAATAATGAAGAAGATAATTGATTCTTTGCTTTTTTACTAAAATGGTTATTTTGTTCCATCATATTTTTAAAAACTATTACTTGTTCAAGATTAGATATTTTCAAACTATCTTCCATCCAATAGTTTTTATAACTTCCCAAATTTTCATTACCATAATTTAATTGCTTGAGTTGAGCCGCAGTATAGTTCTTTGGTATTTGATTACTAATACGTTCGAAGTACCAATTAACTGAATTTTGCATTGCTGTATTTAAATCTTGTTCCTTATTCCAAGACTCGAAAGGATAATGTTTATGATTCCATGACATACGTGAATTTTTATCACTTATGATATGACGGTCAAGTCCAAACATCGCTAAATAAATTTTATAAGTTGAATCAGGAGAATATCTTTTTCTACTTTCTTTTTCATTATAAATATAGTATTTGTCTTTCTTCATGCTGTACATGACGAAAGATCCACTATTTGAACCAAAATTTTTACTTTCATCTAAAATTTGGTGATCGTTCTGTAAGGGCTTTTTATAATTATAATCAGTTATGGATTGCCCCATCAAAAACTGGCTTTGAATTACTATGAGCAAAAAAGTAAAAATACAAATAAAAATTGGAATTAATTTAGACTGTTTTTTCAAATTGGCTTCTTTTATATTAATTAATCTTCTTTTGAGTAATGACTTTTTACCATTAAATGAATGGCTTAATATATTTTTATTAAAAAATGGAATATTTAATACGGAGTCCATAATAGATTCCGCATAAGTTTTAAATTCATTTTTGTTAATATTATTAAGAACAAATCTATCAGCTTCTACTTCATTGTCATGAATTATCTTTCTTTTTACAATATGTATTAATGGATTGTAACTCATAACAATAGAGAAGATATTAAAGATAATTAAATGTAAAGTATCTCTATTTTTAGCATGAGCATATTCATGCAGTATTATATATTTTAGTCTTTTATCAATTACACTTTTAAAATATGAACTAGGAATCAAAATAATATATTTCCCATACCAAAAAGTTATTGGAGATTGAATAGTCTCTGCTTTTCGAATCACAATATTTTTTTTATATTGATGGTTGAAAAGTATCGTATCTACTTTATTTTTTTCATTTTCGTTTAGATAAAGTGACTGTTTCTTTAAATATTTAAGATATAATAAGGATTTCAAAAATTTAAAACTTAAAATAATAACTAAAACTATCCAAACAACTGTGCAGATATTATCAATTGAATCCCAATTAAACTTATGGATATCTGTTGTGAACTCTTGAATAGGTTTGGTGGTATTTATGTTATGGTTCAAGTCGTGTGACTTACTTTCAACTGTGGGCGCTTGATTATTCACATTATTAAATTTTATAAAAGAGAATTTAATTGGGATAAAAGGTATTAATCCAGCAAGCACTGTTAGATACCAAACTTTATAATTTAAACTATAATTAAAATAGCGTTTTAATATGTACTTAAAAAATACTAACAATAGAAATATAAAACAAAAGCTTACTACGCTCGTTATTAGTAATTTAGCCATTTTGACACCTTCTTTCAAATATTTATAATAAATAATTGACACAAATATTACAAATGTAATATTATATATTCGTAAAAATTACATTTGTAATATTGGAGGGTTTATTTTGAAAAAGTTAATATTTTTAATTGCAATTGCTTTAGTTTTAAGTGCATGTAATTCAAACAGTCCACATGCCAAAGAGTTAAATGATTTAGAAAAAAAATATAATGCTCATATTGGTGTTTATGCTTTAGATACTAAAAGTGGTAAGGAAGTAAAATTTAATTCAGATAAGAGATTTGCCTATGCTTCGACTTCAAAAGCGATAAATAGTGCTATTTTGTTAGAACAAGTACCTTATAATAAGTTAAATAAAAAAATACATATTAACAAAGATGATATAGTTGCTTATTCTCCTATTTTAGAAAAATATGTAGGGAAAGATATCACTTTAAAAGAACTTATTGAGGCTTCAATGACATATAGTGATAATACAGCAAACAATAAAATTATAAAAGAGATCGGTGGGATCAAAAAAGTTAAACAACGTCTAAAAGGACTAGGAGATAAAGTAACAAATCCAGTTAGATATGAGATAGAATTAAATTATTATTCACCAAAGAGCAAAAAAGATACTTCAACACCTGCTGCTTTCGGTAAGACTTTAAATAAACTTATCGCAAATGGAAAATTAAGCAAAGAAAACAAAAAATTCTTACTTGATTTAATGTTAAATAATAAAAGCGGAGATACTTTAATTAAAGACGGTGTTTCAAAAGACTGTAAGGTTGCTGATAAAAGTGGTCAAGCAATAACATATGCTTCTAGAAATGATGTTGCTTTTGTTTATCCTAAGGGCCAATCTGAACCTATTGTTTTAGTCATTTTTACGAATAAAGACAATAAAAGTGATAAGCCAAATGATAAGTTGATAAGTGAAACCGCCAAGAGTGTAATGAAGGAATTTTAATATTTTAAATGCATAATAAATACTGATATCATCTTATAGTTTGTATTATCGTTGACATGTATAATTTTGATATCAAAAACTGATTTTCCCTCTATTATTTTCGATATTTATTTTCTTAATTCTCTTTAACAAACTAGAAATATTGTATATACAAAAAATCATAAATAATAGATGAATAGTTTAATTATAGGTATTCATCAATCGAAAAAGCAACGTATCTTATTTAAAGTGCGTTGCTTTTTTCTCATTTATAAGGTTAAATAATTCTCATATATCAAGCAAAGTGACAAACAACTTATTTTATGTGATTAGGGTGTACTCAAAAATGACATTTTGTATATAAAATTTATTTTGATTCATAAGTAATTCAGCTAATGACTTCTATTTTATTAATTTTAGCTATATATTAATATAGAAATAATAGTAAACATCTAATTAACTAAGATAGACAATTACAAAGACTTTACACTAAAATTCTTCTGAGTATGTTGAGGGGAATTATTGACAGAATTATCTTTTTTACTGTTTTAAATCTTTCACATATCTTTCCAATGCTAAATAATCTACACACATTGATTCAAAAAATGAAACTTTTTTTATCACAGCATTTTTATATACTTTTTGGGCTTTATTTACGATTCTTTGATTTTCTTGCCTAATAAAAATTAATTGGTTAGTTAATAAGTTATAATATTCTAAATCTTGCTCCTTTATGTATTGCATATCTATTTTAGAAAGATATTTATCAGGAACAGGTATCATATTTAAAAATAATAGATATCCTAATCTATTTTGAATATTATTAACCTCAAACAATTTTATTGATAGTTGATTATTTAGTTTTTTATTTTCTTTAGGGGAACTTAAGGGGACAAAATAATTAAGATCATTAATAGATAATACAACTCCTAAATAAGGACGAGTGGATTTATTTAATAATACTCTCTCATCTACATTTCTTAATTCATTAATATAATCTTCATCAACATAGTATAATTTCATAATTTCTCCTACAGTATAAAAATAAAGCGACCAAATATTTGGTCGCTTTTCAATGTCTACTTGTGGCAAGACCTCTCCATTTTTTCAATTCCAACTTTTAGCATGGACTCTCTATTTTTTCAATGTCTACTTGTGGCAAGACCTCTCCTATATACATTTTAAATTTTAGCACTGTATAAATCATATGTCAATTTTTTATCTTTATATTATATTTCTCAGAACCGTTCAAATTGGTTTTCTAAGAGAAAAATGATTAAAGATTTACTAACTGATTTTTCATTAGAAATAAAGCAGGTAGACGCTTGGTACAAAATACTTTCTACACCGATACAAATCCACAATTGATTGGAAAGAGTAAAATCCTTTGACAAGCTAATTACCGTATTGTTGATAGTATAAGAAAAGACTTATTAACCAAAAAAATCCTACAAAATCAATAATAATAGTCTTTTACATTTCTCCACCAACCAATGTTATAGTCCAATTAACGAAAATGATTAGCAAAGTAATGATCCCTCTCTGCGACTAGATTGATTCTTGATAGATAGGCGAACTATATATATCATCTTCTAATATACGACCTTTGATAAGTTATTTTCTCTTAATCTAAATTTGTTATCATTTTTTCTTTTTAAATAAATTTTTGGTAATAATAAATGCAACTACATATAACTCAACTGTTACCATTAATGGTAACGTGAAAAGACCCATATACATAAATATATCATTTGCGTGCATTATTCTATCCCAATCATCAACGACACTGATGAAGTTCCACACAAAATACCCTGTAGGGACCCCAAATATTATTAAACCTATAATCATTTTTAACAGTAATTGTTTATCTCTTAGACTCATCGTAGCTATTTTAATGTCTTCTAACGTTAACCAAGATTTTTTTTGAGATGTACTAATTTTTAAATCCTTTATTCCTGTTATATCTTTTTCTGTCTGATATCCTAAGGCATCTTTTAGAATTAATTTATCTCTACCATTAATACTCACTCTATCTATAATTTCTCTTTCAATAATACAATTATTTACATTTTCTGCAAAATAGTTTTTTCTACGTCGTTTTCCTACAAATGGAAATATAAAAATAGGGAATAATAACGAATAAAGAACAAGTAATATAGCTGGCAAACTAATTTTATCCCAATCTGTTATATATTTAATCACTTCTTCTTTAGGATATGCACTGAGTGAATAAAAAATCATTGCTAACAAGTACATTAATGCTACTAGTGTTATAAATATGTATAAAATTATATTGATTATCAGTGTTTTTACTCTTTCCATCTTTTGTCTTTTATATAAAATATTTTGACTTAGAATTTGAATAAGCGCATATATAATATATATTACTGCAAAAATCCCTACTTCGTTAAAATTCTTGTATAGGTCAATCAAGAAATCCATATTTTTGAAATACACGTTAACTCCTCCAATTAAAGTGTATAACAGGTTACTAAGACTTATAAATTTTTGCTTAAGTTATGCCATATTCTCATATAGCCCATAAGTTCTGTGTATTCAGACTTCAACATACCGTTAAGTAAATCATAAACATCATCAAATTCTTTATTTATAATTTCATAAACAACTTTTATTTTATTTCTATACATCCACTCTGCCACGCGTTCTGTTTCACTAGTACCATCTTTTAAAGTAACGGGTTTAACTTCAATTTCATTTAATTGTTTAAGTATCTTATTTTTACTCCAATGTACATTATTTAAATACTTCTTCTTTTTCAAATCAACAAACTTTTGTAAATTATTATTTATCGGTTGTTCATTATTAATATCAGGAATCTCCCACATTTTCGTATAATAAGACAGATTTAAAACAATTTTCTTAGTATCAAAAATATTAAAAATATTTTTGATATCTAGTATATCTAAATATTCATTAGAAAAACGTATACAGTTTTCTAAAAAATTACTATATTCTTTTTTCAGAAGTTCATATTTTTCTTTATTATCTATATCGTGATCCCTATGTATATTTTGTGCTATTTCTCTAGAATCTTTAATAACAGATTTAAATAATGATAGTTTATTTGAAAAATAACGTACGTCGTCTAATGATTTTGCCAGTGTATCACTTAATTGATTTAGGTAATCTATCATTATACTTTTATTATGTATATTCTCATTCTGTCTAATATATTTTGCTATTCTATTTTGATTAGGTAGCAACTCTTCGATTGATATATTACCTCGTTTTATTTTTTCAGGTTTTGTTACATCATCTCTTAATATTTCATCGATCATATCTTCATTAACATACTTTACTTTTTTGAATGCAAACTTCCTTTTTTGTGGGTAATGATATTTATTCCAATTTTGGTTTGTTCCATTTTCTATATTATTTAAGATATCATTACTTTTATTTTTTACATAGTCTGTTGTGACACTTCGCTTTTTGCTATCTTCCTCATAAATTGAAAAATAATTCCCATTAATAATATACGCAGCTTCTTCCAGAGAATACCATCTTTCCTTTTTGCCATCTATCTCCAAGAATTTTTTATAATTACTTTTAAAAATTTCTTGTTCCATACTTAAATCAGACCCCTCTAAAATTTCTTCGATATTGTCATCAGTTAATTGATTATTCATCCAATAATTAAAATCTAAGTCATTGATTCCTTTGTTATTAATGATAATCACGCTATTACCTCCAACAACCGAATAAATTTTTTCACCTATTATTTTATCACTTCATTTGCGAAAATTTAATCAATCACAGATATCTTTGATTAATTCTATTTATATTTCCTAAACGATGCGCATCAATAGGATAGAAAGGATGTTTCACATGAAAATTCAATCTAATTTCAAAAAAGGTGGCTATTCAACTGAAATAGCTTCCAATTATATTGATAATAAAAAACCCATTTATAGCTTAAGTACAGAACTTTATCCGCAACAGCGTTTTGAGAATAATCAGCCTACCGGAGAAATTATTGCGTATAAAGCCTGGTTTGTTCAAGAAGGCTTACCGCCCTTCACAGTTAAATTCGAAAATGAAGTGACATTACCTAATTATATGAGCGTCATTACTTTTGATCATTTAGAAGCTTGTGAAGTCCGTTATGATGTTTACTTCAAAGCTTCAGATCTGAAGGAGGTTAAATAATGACAGCCAAAGAGCTCGAACAATATCTCCTACAAAGCTTAAATATGGCACTAGGATCCATGATGCAAGGCGAAACCAGTTATACCAATAGTTTCACCTGCAAGGTCACGGAAGAAGGTTTTTACTTTCTTCCTCGCCTGCCTGCAGGCTATATTGTGGACGATGACTTATATCAAAAAATATTTCTCATTGCGAGTGCAGCTTTATATCCCAAATTCACATTGTTAAAACAGAATTCTGCGTATTTCGTACCTATGGATACCGACGATATTCATACGCAACGCGCTTTGTTTTTCCCATGGCAACAAGGGATATCAGAACGCTTAGTGATTTCTGATTTAGATCGTTTTACGTCGTCTCTAACGAATCAACAAATTCCGATCATGAAACAATTAACTTTAAACTATCAAAACATTACATCTATAGCGATCGCAGGTAATTCAGGCAGTGGTAAATCTTATATGCTGACGTACTTACTAAGTGTATTAAAACCGATATCAGAACTCATTATTGTTGACCCTAAGTTTGATACACCGAGCCGTTGGGCACGTATTCATGATATTACTGTGATTCACCCTCATCAAAATCGATCTAAGTCTGATTTTTTATCTGAAATTAATGAAAACTTAAGTCATTGCCTTCAAGTTATTCAACAACGACAAACCATTCTTTATGACGATCCAGACTATCAATTTGATCACCTAACCATTGTGATTGATGAAGTGCTCGCTTTAGCTGAAGGTGTGAATAAGACCATTAAAGACGCGTTCTTTTCATTACTATCTCAAATTGCTTTATTAGGTCGTGCCACCAAAGTTCATTTATTACTGGTGTCTCAACGATTTGATCATCAAACCATCCCGGTTTCCGTTAGAGAACAACTCAATGTGCTGATTCAAATCGGTAATATTAATAAAAAAACCACACAATTTTTATTCCCCGATTTAGATCCAGAAGGTATTGTGATACCCATTGGTAAAGGGACAGGTCTAATCCAAGTGATTGATAGTGAATCTCCCTATCAAGTCTTACCCTTGTTATGTCCGACTTACTATACGAAAGCAGGTGTATTGTGATGAGGAAAACCTATTTCATGCGTGTGTATGATATTATCATTTACTTGTTCCTGTTCGCTATTTTGACAGTTATGGTTAGTAAACTCTTTGTCCTATTAAACTTTATTGTGTCTCAAATTGATATTATCGATACGCGAAACGTCACACACTATATCACAATCATTTCAAATGGTGTATATCAACTTACATTTTACTTATTAGTCTTAGCATTGATGTTAATAGTTATCGATTTAATGATTCGTTTATTGAAAGATCAACTCACGAATCATATCAAATCTGTTTATCACACAATGGTTTTACGACATTATCTTAAACAAGATGTTGACACAGACACGACTCAGGATTGGCAAAATAACGGCAAAAGTAAAACAAATTCTGTCCAGCAATACTTTAATAAAATGGTTGGAAAATCGCTCGTTGATGTTCGTCAAAATGAAGTCCGTGTGGCAATTAAAATTCCCCGGAAACAGCAAGCTCACGATATATTAAAAAAGATTGAACCTCAAATTCATGAAGAAATTACACATATGCACCCGAATTATTACTTTTCAAAACCTCAACGTCATCATCGTTATCTATGGTTTGCAGGCCACAAACGTTAAGATACACATGCGTTGTGGTACACGAAGTGATAAACACAAGCGCATGTGTATCTTAACAGTGCCATGGGGTTACTACGACCCCCATGGCATCATTAATCAATAATCACAGAAAGGATGTTGATGATGTCAAAAGATAAACGTTCAAATAAGTGGGCTTTCTTAATATATGAAGAGAGCTCGCCATCTAACTACCGAGATATTTTGGAACAAATGCATATCCCCTATATTTTAAGTCCGTGGCATAATCAAGATATTGATCACTCGACAGGAGAAATTAAGAAGTCACATAAACATGGAGCTTTGTTTTTTGATTCTTTAAAAAGTTATTCCCAAGTCTCTGAATTACTTCAACAACACTTAAATACACCTAGTCATATTGAAATAATTATGTCCCCTAAGGGCATGTTTGATTATTTTATTCATGCGTCTAATACAGATAAAACCCCTTATGACATCAACGATATTGAAAGTGGTTGTGGTTTTGACTTAAATCAATTTTTATTAGATCAAGGTCAGTCCGAAATATTTAATAAGATTATTGATATTATTGAGAACCAAGATTTTACAGAATTTCAAAGTCTAGTGATGTATGCGCGGCAACACCATCCATCCTATTTACATTTGATTATTCAGCGAACATATTTTTTCGCAAAATATTTGGATTCAAGGCGTCACATGTTTAATTAAAATGGATATCATGTATCAAGACGAGAAGAAACCTGTTTCTCAGCTTACTCTTTCTTGACATTAACGCAGCGTAATACATTACAATTAATAAAAAGAGGTGAAAACGATAGAGTTTTACCAAATGCCTATGTTTAACAAAGTCCTAGTTAAAGACATTGAGAAATCAGAAAAATGGTATGAAAAAACACTTGGCTTTAAAAGTGTTTTTAAATTTAGAAATGATAAAAATGAAGTGCTTATGAATCATTTAAGACTAGAAAAACATCAAGATTTAATCTTAATTGTTCAAACAGATTTTGAAGTTGGCAATTCAATATATCTCAATATCTTAGTCAAAGATATCGAAGATAAATCACAACATATCTCATCAAAATTTATAGTAACTCAATTAGAAGACCAACCATGGAACGCTAAAGAAATGACAATCAAAGATCCAGACGGCCACTAAATCACACTTACTCAATCAAATATTAGCGATACTGATTTTGAAAAATTAATGAAACATACTTCGAAAAATTATTGAGGCATAAACCTTTATTGATAATACAAAAATAAATATCTATGAGTCATTATGCCAAATAAAGATTCTAGAAATTTCTCTAGGATCTTTTTATTTTTCCGAATTTTAAATATCATTATTTTGCATTTTAAAGGGGTATTTAGAGCAAATTCTAATCTCACATAGTTTTTCTATCCATTTAATTTTGCCCTTTAAAACACAAATACGAGACAAATAAGAGTATATACATATGACATTTATTACGTACTTTACATGTATTTTATGTGATATATAAACTGATTGGCTCATGTCACTTAATATACATGTATTCGTATCTTTTATACATAGTACTCGTAATAATTCAAAACCATTTCTCATGTTTCGCTAATTTGATTGGAACTCCCTATCATTTATAAATTTAAACCGTTACATTTGTTGTTTATTTCTAACGAATGGCGAATTTTTAGATATTATTTACATATAAAATCAAATTTGAATAATCCAGTTATGTCAACAATTTCAAAATAGAACCTGACATTATCAAATATTTTAAAATTATTTTACTTGTTAGAAGCTTATTTGAATTATTGATTAAAGATATTGTATTTAGGTATATTTTGGCGACGCATATTTAATGCATGTATTTCTTCAAGTTCAGCTTTAATTGATTGCATTAAATAGCCTTGCATCGCTTCAACATTTTCATTTTTTTGTATCAACATGGCTTTAAAACGTTTTAAAACACTCACAAGTTCAAATTCAACGTCCTCTAAACGATAATATGTATCATGTGCATTATTAAATGACTTTTTCCCTTTGAGTAAAACACTTTTAATAATACGGATGTCTTTAATTTCAAAATTACTTAAATAAGTCTTGATTTGTGTAGGTAATTCTTCAAGCGCTTGGAATTTTAGAGCATTATTATTAAATTCAGTTTGTTGATGATTTGTATGATTCGAATGATAATTTTTAGAAACTATGTCAGATGTATCATTCAAATCATTCGTATCATTATTCTCAGTCTTTATATATTCAGTTTCATTAAGATCAGTATCACTTGTGTATTCTTTTGATACTTCATGACGTATGTTATTAATATTTCTTGATGTATCATTATCATATTTCTGGACGTATGATAATGATACGTCCGTGTTATCTCGTTGTTCTATATCGTTTTCTTGTTGTGAAATATAATATACATCAGCTTCTGTTACTTCTGGTTTTTTAATATATAATTTATTAGGTTTATTCAACCCTACTCGTATTTGATTAAATAAATCAGCTTGTGTTAATTCTTTTTTAATTTTAGATAATTTATTGGGACTACTGATATTTAAAATAGATTTAAGCTTTTCATTGGTGTAAATAAAAAATATATCTCCATTCTTATCTATCCAATTATTTCTTATAGATAAATCTAAACGATCTCTTAGTATAGACCAAGTGATTTTTGCATCATTGGATAAATTAGTATACTTAGGATTCGTAAAAAATACTTTGGGTAATTGGTAAAACTTTTCTTTTTGAATTTCTTTAATATTAAAGTTGGACATACAAAAAACCTCTTTCACATATGAATTTTAAAAGAGGTAATAAATAAGCTATAAGTAAGTTTATATGTGTTCGGCTTGCACTAATAATTCTTAATATATATAATAAGAATATAACAATTATATAAACAAACAAACCACTTGTTTTATTACCGAAGAAACCTGACTATTCCCGTAGTCGGGTTTCTTTTATATATACTTATATTAACACTTTTGAAAGTTTTGTTAAATTGTTTATATACATTTGTATGTATGCATTTTCAAAGAATGTTAGAATTTCGTATAATGACATTATATGAATAAGTTGTATAGAACTATATAAACACCTATATAACAAGTATAAAGGCTATATAAGCCTATATAAATGTAGATATATAGTGTTTACGTATAACTATATATATAAGATTACTTGAATATATATATAATGTTGTATTAACAAGTATAAAGACTATATAATAATATAGGTGTTATGTGTATAACTATATGGAGGACATTATATGAAGAGTATGAAAGAGATTGCTGATGAATTGAATGTTACGAAAATGACTGTTTATAATAATGCTAAAAAAGCGAATGTGAAATTCCAAAAGGTTGACAATGTAAATTATTTAGCAAGTGAAGATGAAATTATAGTAGTAAACCGAATAAGAAAAAATCAAAATAAACATAATGATTTTGAAAATGAAAAGAAAGAAGAAGTTAAGACTAATAGTAATAACCTGGTAAAAGATGAAACAATAAAACATTTATATAACCAGTTAGATATATATAAAGAACAATCAAATAGAGATAAAGAACAAATAAATACTCTTAATAGACTTTTAGAAAATCAACAAATTTTAGCTTTGGAAAGTAATAAAAAGATTCAAAAACTAGAAAATCAATTAGAAGAAGAAAGACAGCTTAACTATTCTTTTGATATTGAGAAGACTAATAATAAACAAAACGTTAATATGCAAGAAGCAGTATTTACTGAGGGAAATCAAAATAGGGCTCAACAACAAGAAAAGAAAAAACCAACAGAAACTGAGCATAAAGATATTTCTGAAAAGAATAAGAATAAAAGTATAAAAGAAGATGAATTACTAAAAGATGCTAAACTAACAGAAGCAATAAAGAGTGAACCTGATGATAGGGAGGAAGAATCACCTAAAAAGGGGTTTTGGAGTCGTTTGTTTGGTAACTAACTGTAATTAAAAAGGACACGATAAGTTTAAAAACTTATCGTGCTTTTTATGTGGATCGTACTTCTGATAATCATAACTTATGTTAAATTAAACCTAAATCATCTTGCTTTTGAACAATACCTTGTTGAATATCATCATCTAAATTATTTTTCATTTCTTTAAATAATTCTTGAAATCTCATCTCATCTTGATCAGAATAACCTTCAAAAACGACTTTATCGATATTTTCTTC
>NZ_KV838690.1:0-95574 GCF_001838765.1 Staphylococcus sp. HMSC34G04 | reverse complement strand
TAGCGATTTTTTTCATTGTTAAATATCCTCCTGAAAATTAAACTAGTTTTTTTATAATTAATAATCATGTGATCAATGAGTTACAAAATAATTTTTAGTTCGTTCTTGTTTAACGACAAGCCATACTCTAACAGAAAAATTGATGTTTGTGTGCATTGTTATTGATTTGTAATTTTTTGCTAATATTGTTACACAATCTCATTTAACCCAATTAATTTATGTAATATGAATAGAAATGATACGCTCAGCATTTTTAAAGTATTTGATTTTGAGCAACACAAACATTGTTACATGAATGTAAAATTACTGAAAATTCTTTTTGATAATAATTAACATAGCAATGTGAATAAACAGTATTTGAATTTTTGATATTTTACGTTGATTTGATGATATGATTGAGCAATATTTTGAGAAAGCTATATAAATAGAAAAGAAAATTGATATAATTAAAATCTAATTTGTTACTACTAATTTTTTGAGAGTTGTATAATAGACACTGAAAAATAGATGTTGTCTAGTTAAATTTAGTTTAGCAATCGGGGAGAAGTTTAATTTAAAATACACACTAGGACATCGTGAGGAAGACATATGAGAGAAAATTATTCGATACGTGTTTTTAATAATTTAGCCATTAATACAGAAAAGGCACTGAGTGTAAAGGTATTTTATTGTTTGAAAGGGAAATGTGAAATCACTATCAATGTTCAGAAACATACATTAAAGAAAGATGATATAGCGTTTGTAGTAATGAATGATACGTATTCACTGTTAAGTAATACGGATACCATGTGTTGTATTATCGATATACCAATACATCGATATACTAGTCAGAAGGATACGCAATTTTTAATAAGTGGTACAAAGATTGATGAACGTAGTAGAGATAGAATAAAATACTGGATATTAAAAATATTAGAGTTACATTGTTTATCTTATAATGATGTGTCCGAGATACAAAGATTGATACAATTTTTACTTATTGAATTGAGTTATCTAAAGAAACCAAAACTTGATGTCAATAAAGATTTTTATTTATCTGAAGATATACATCAATATTTAGTGGATCATCATGACAGTAAAATCAACAAACATGAACTAGCTGAAGCTGTTAACCTATCAAATCAAGCACTTACATCTATGTTTAAACAAACGCCATTTCAAACATTTAATCAATATTTAAATCAACTTAGATTAAAATTTTGTCTTATAGATATTTTGACAACCCATAAACCTATCGAAGAAATAGCTATAGATCATGGTTTTCATCATTATTCTCGATTTATACAATTATTCAAAAATACATATGGTTACACACCTAAATTGATTAGAAAAGATTATATAGCGACGTCTATCTTCAAAAATACTGCTGAAGAAATTGATTTAGATAGACATTTTCTTATGAACATTCACGAATTACAAGATTTAGATTCAAAAATAATAAGTAAAAAATATATTGAGATGTCAGATAAAGAGAAAAAATATCGTTCTTATGATATTTATATTGAAGATAACCGAAGTACTATTCTTGATCAGGAGCAGATAATTCATATAAAGCGTAATTTAAGTTTAAGTCAAAAATCAATGCGCTATGTAATAGAGCTTAACTACACTTCTATGATTGAAAACAAAGAGTTATGTCGTTATGAGATGTTGAAAATTTTACGTTTTTGTTCCGGTTTGAATTTAATTCCAACATTTAAAATCATTACCGATCGACATGATACTTTTACATCAAAGGAAAAAATGGCCCTGAAATTAACATTTCAAATGTTATTCATCATGCTAAGGGAATTTAATCAACTTGAGATTGAATTTATTGTAGAGGACATGATGTTAAAACAAGTAGTGCAGTTAAAAAAGATGATTAGTTCTTATTTTGAATATTATAAATTAAATTATCGTATTAAAAATGAGAAAAATGGAAATGTTAATTATCAAAATTTAGAAAAACAAGTGACTCAAATTTTCATTCCTATTAATCAATTACATTTATATATTAAAGAGATATCATTTGAAAAAGTCATTTTGGAAACCAGCTATTTGACTGATTTAAAAAGTGAGATTGTGGAATATCCATGGATTCAACATATTCATACATTAATTAGAATGTGTGGAGAAGTGAGAGGTGTTTTAATACAACCTTCCTCTGATTACGCTACCACAGTAACATATCATTCAAATTTAAAACCGTATCATATCTTGTCATATGTAATAAGAATGTTTAACCAATTAAGGGGGACAATCGTCTATAAAGATGATGCAATCATTATGACTAAATATAAGTATGAATATCAGGCCATTGCTATCTCTTTAAAAAATACGATTAAGGAAAATGCAAACCATCAACAATTAATTTTTTCAGATATTCAATCACTCAACCATGCAGAATATGAATATATAGAAATGATACCACTTTTAATGAATGAGAATGATGAGCTAGATAGTCATGTATCATACCCACATCAATATTGGTTAGCAAAGTTGAAGAGTAAAGAAAGCCAACAAGCAATAGTTGATCTTCCTAAAATGAGTATTGCTCATTTAACATTTCTTTGTTCGTAGTCGTGCAAGGTTGTTGACTAAGAAAGGATTATCATCAAATGCAACAACAGAAGATTAAACGATTCTTAGCCCATTTTGTATTAGATCACGTCACAATAGAATATTTGAAATATGGCTACCAACTGACAATTGAACAGCTTAAATTATTAATATTTATATTACATTTCACTGAAAATCATAAAGAAGAATTAAGTTTAAATATGATCATCTTTTACAAAAATTATCAAAAAAACAAATTGTTAAAAAGTATTACACATCTATATGAATTTAATTGGATTTCAAAAAAACGACATCCATACGACCAACGTAGACTAGTTATTACGTTAACTCAAAATCAATGTAGTAAAATAACTCAATTAATTGAAGAACTAGAACACTTCTTAGAGGTGAAATCTACATTAATAAACGAAATCAATCATTCAACTTTATTATCGTATTATTTAAAATGCCATAGTCAATTTAGAGTGATTGAACAATCTTGTACCCCTCAACATTTAACATTAGAAGAATTATACCTTCTTGGGTTACTTATCATTAGTGATAACAAGACTACATTTAAAAGCATAAAAGTACATTCTTTAAAGGGAATCATTTCATTGGGACCTATTATTAAGACCTTACAGTCAAAAGGTTATCTCATTAAAAGTCGTAGTAGAGATGATGAACGCTATATTGTATTAACACTTAGAAAAGAAAAAATTAATGTGATTCAGTCAGAAATCGAGGAATGTTACAATAAATTAGAACAGGGAATACAGCATGTGTAAAATAAAATTTGTATTAACTAAAAGGAGTTGAAAGAATGATTTTAGACAATGTGAATCCAGATGATTTATTTCCTACAGAGAAAAAAGGACCCTCTGTATTAGGTATAATTGAGTATAACGTACAGGGTCAGACTAAATTTGAAGGTGCCTTCATAGCAACAAATGAGCGGTTAATTATGAATGTTGATATGAATGGACAATTTTATTATCGAAATATACGTTATGATGAAATTAATCAAATTCATTTTGATGGTTCAGATATTATATTTGAGTTCAATATTGGAACAGTTCCAATGCGTGAAATTAAGACTGAAGATGTACAAGCTTTTGTTGATTATATAAAACAACAAATTCAATAAATATACTAGTTTATTATGTGGTATTTACGATGAACTTAAAATTTTGAATTGTAAAAGATTTGATACCTTTAAAATGCCTTATGTAAAAAATTTGACTGCTCTTTTGATGTATACGAATTAATTCCAATTAAACAGATATGTTATATTAAAATTTTAAAAAATACGATGACGTAATTAGTGATATATTATTAGTATTAATATTTTTAATTACATCAATTTCACTATTATAAATGTTTTGGTTAAGAAATAAATGTATAAATGCATTTTGTAGTTATAAAAATATTGAATTCTTATACTTATTTGTTTAAAATGTACCTTGTAACATGGGCGGAGAAATTTTCGGTTAGATAAAATACATGTGAACCTTGCTACAACAAGATGTGCATCAGAGGAGTGGTTTTATAATGGGAAAAATTAAAGACATCAATGATTTGGTTAATGCGACATTTCAAGTTAAAAAATTTTTTAGAGATACTAAAAAGCAATATAATTTAAATTATGAAGAAATTTATATTCTTAATCACATTTTAAAAAGTGAATCTAACGAAATATCTTCAAAAGAAATTGCTACATGTTCAGAGTTTAAACCGTATTATTTAACTAAAGCATTACAAAAATTAAAAGATTTAAATTTATTATCTAAAAAAAGAAGCGTGCATGATGAAAGAACAGTAATTGTATTTGTATCCGATGAACAACGAGAAAAAATAAAAAAATTGATTTTAGAATTAGAAAACTATATCAAATAATACTAAGACACTGGCGTTTCATGTGTGTTTTTAAGATGAAGATTTCTAAAAAAGACTAGGTATCCCACTTTAAAGTGAGTACCTAGTCTTTTTATTTGAAAAAATTAATATTTTCTTAAGGAGTTAATTTGTCGATGATAAATCGTTTGATTGATATATGATTGAACACGAGTCAAAATTTCTTCTATTATTTGAGTTCTTTTAGTCAAAATACGAACAGCCAATCCATGAGTAGGTAATTGTGAGATACCTATTCTACAGTCGTATTGTTTTTGAAAATCAGCAACCGCCACGTAAATATCGTCTATGAGACTTTGATTTACGTCCGGATGGATAAAATAAGCAGAACCTAGATGTGTATAGTTTTCCATATACCCAATACCGTCGAGTTTACTTTTCTCAGGACTTAACATCATATTATCAAAAACAACTAATTGATTTTCAATGTAAATTTCATTAATAAGATGCATATATTTATACGTAAAATCTTGCCCTTTAGATGAATATCCTGGTGTTAATATATCAGTGTAAAACATAGCACTATCTTCTTTAAGATGGAACGTATTATGCTGGTAAAATTTAGCATTTTCGTAGGCAATAATAGGATCTGCCACAAATTCCATATATGACTGATTTGATAAATGAAATGTTTGATACTGTTCTACATGATTATTGGGCGTCTTATATATTTTAGTTGCACCTTGAGAAGTGAGTACTACTTGTGCTTTATCTTCTAAGTTGACGTTGACCCGGTATCTATCTCCATCTAGATAACCTCCACCAACATTCACAATATAGAAAGTTGGTACAGGAGATTGTTCTAAGTATATAGGGCGTAGGACTTTGAGCGCTTTTTCAAAATATATATTTCGTGCTTTTGAGCTTTGGCCATTATTAAAAACTGTTAAATCCAATAGGCCAGTCCAACTCTGATTACCCATTAAGCTAACCCTTTGAGTAAGACGTCTTGCTCAATCCACTCAATAACTTTTTCTAAACCTTCATCAGTTTTTAAATTTGTAAAAGCAAATGGACGATTTCCACGAAATACTTCAGTATCTTTAGCCATTTGATCTAATGAAGCGCCCACATATGGTGCAAGGTCTGTTTTATTAATAATGAAGAAATCAGATTTAATCATACCTTGACCACCTTTACGTGGTATCTTTTCGCCTTGTGCAACATCAATGATATAAATTGAAAAGTCAACAAGTTCTGGACTAAACGTAGCCGCTAAGTTATCGCCACCTGATTCAATAAAAATGAGTTCAATATCATCATTACGTTCTAATAACTCATCTATGGCTGCGAAGTTCATTGAGGCGTCTTCACGAATCGCTGTATGAGGACAACCTCCAGTTTCTACACCAATGATTCTATCTTCTGGTAAAACACCAGTATTAACTAATATTTTTTCATCTTCTTTAGTATAGATATCATTTGTTATAACGCCAATGCTCATTTCTTTAGCAAGACGTTTAACCACTTTTTCTATTAATTGGGTTTTACCTGCACCAACAGGGCCCCCGATACCAATTTTAATTGGATTTGACATCTCATATGCCTCCTATGAAATAAAGATTCTAACATGAACATTTTCATGTTCCATTTGATTAAGTTCTAAGCCAGGAGCAGTCATACCAAAATCACTCTCAGCTAATTCTAGTATGTGATTACGTACCTTCTCGATATGGGATATCATTTCAGTTACGACTTGCTGCCCAGCTGTTTGTCCTAAAGGAATCGCTCTAACTGCATTTTGGGTAAGGCTAGAGATATTTTGATATAAGTAATAATCAATGATGGACTCTACATTGACGCCTAAATCATGTCCTAGCATAGTAAAGCACACAGCTGGATGAAGCTGTATTTTATGACTTTTCATTTGGTCATAGTACCATTGAATCCATTCACTTTCATAAAGATCTAAAGCTAATTTTACCATGCGTGTGCCCATTTGCTTAGCGCCAATACGTGTTTCTTTAGGTAAATTTTGTACGAATAGTTTTTGGTTAATATCTAAAATTTTATCTTTATCATTGCGTATTAATGCGTTGTACACAATTCTCATAGCTAACCCATCTGAATAAGTTAATTGTTCATTTATAAACAATGTTAACCATTCAATAAATGTCTCAGTATCATGAACAGCTTCTCTTTGAATATATGTTTCAAGTCCAAATGAATGACTAAATGCACCAGTTGGAAACTGAGAATCACAGAACTGAAATAGTCTTAAATGTTGATGATCAATCATGCGAATGTCCTATATGTCGAAATGCTTGATTGACCTTTCTGTCTTCATGTGAGTAGGGGATACCCAACTCTTTTAATAAATCTTCAACAAGATAGTCATATTGAATAAGCATTTCAGTTTCTGTAAATTGGGCAGGCAGATGTCGATTACCAAGTTGATGGGCAATATCTCCCATTTCTTTTAAACTTCTAGGCTTAATTACTAGTAAGTCTTCACTATTTACATCGACAATAATCATGTTTGTATCGTCTTGATATAAGATATCACCATACTGTAAATCAATGGGTTGTTTAAGTCGTATTCCTATTTCATTACCGTGATCTGTTTTAACACGTTGTATACGTTTAACCAAATCAGAGTTTTCAAGATAAACTTTTTCAACATGTTTTTGCTTTTCATCTTGTGATAAATTAGCAATATTTCCTTGTATTTCTTCTATAATCATGATTTACGTCCTCCTAGAATAAGAAGTATCTTTGCGTTAAAGGTAATTCTTTTGCTGCTTCACTCGTAATCTTATTACCATCAACAAATACTTCATATGTTTGTGGATCCACATCTATTTTAGGTGTAGCATTATTATTTTTCATATCTGCTTTAGTTAAATTTCTAATATTTTTAACAGGACGTACCATACGTTTTAAATTAAGTTGACGATAAATACCGTTTTCGTATGCAGTATTAGAAACAAAAGTCATAGCAGTATGTGTAATGTTACCGCCAAATTGACCATACATTTTGCGATATTTCAAAGGCTCTGAAGTTGGTATGGAGCCATTAGCATCACCATTTACTGCTGAGTTAATCATGCCACCTTTAACAACAAGATCGGGTTTGGCACCGAAGAACTCAGGTTCCCACATTACTAAATCGGCAAGTTTACCCGCTTCTACAGATCCAACATAGTCAGAAATACCATGTGTAATGGCAGGATTGATTGTATATTTTGCAATGTAACGTTTAATACGATTATTATCGTGATATTCAAAGTCACCATCTAATGGTCCGCGTTGTTCTTTCATACGGTGTGCAACTTGCCAAGTACGTGTTACAACTTCACCGACACGTCCCATTGCTTGTGAATCTGAACTTACCATACTAAATACGCCCATATCTTGTAATACGTCTTCTGCTGCTATAGTTTCCTTACGTATACGAGAATCTGCAAATGCAATGTCTTCTGGTATTGAAGCATTAAGATGGTGTGTGATCATAACCATGTCTAAATGTTCATCTACAGTGTTATGAGTGTAAGGTAATGTTGGGTTTGTTGAAGAAGGTAAGATGTTTGAATATGCAGCTGATTTGATTAAGTCAGGTGCATGACCACCACCAGCTCCTTCAGTATGATACATATGCAATACACGATCTTTAACAGCAGCCATAGTATCTTCCATAAATCCAGCTTCATTTAATGTATCTGCATGTAAAGCGACTTGAACATCAAACTCATCTGCAACGTCTAATGCATGACTTAATGCTGAAGGTGTAGCTCCCCAATCTTCATGTACTTTAAGACCTATAGCGCCTGCATGAATTTGTTCAATAAGTGCAGTATGATTGACAGCTTGACCTTTACCAGTAAATCCTACATTAATAGGCATCTCTTCTGCTGCTTCTAACATACGATGAATATGCCAAGGTCCTGGTGTTACAGTAGTCGCTTTAGCCCCTTCAGAAGCACCAGTTCCTCCACCGATATGCGTTGTAATACCACTCTCAAGTGCAACTTCAGCTTGTTCAGGATTGATGAAGTGCACGTGTGTATCGATACCGCCGGCAGTAACAATTTTACCTTCAGCAGCAATAATATCAGTTGTTGCACCAATGATGATGTCAACGTTATCCATTATATCTGGGTTTCCAGCTTTACCGATCTTAAAAATATAACCATTTTTAATTCCGATATCTGCTTTAACAATTTTGTCATAATCAATAATTAATGCGTTAGTTAAAACTAAATCAGCTACATTTTTATCATCTCTTGTCACATTAGGATTTTGAGCCATACCATCACGAATTGATTTACCGCCACCGAAAGTAGCTTCATCGCCATAATTTGCATAGTCTTTCTCAACTTGTGCAAATAAGTTCGTATCTCCTAATCTCACAGAGTCTCCTACAGTTGGTCCATAAAGACTAGTGTATTGAGATTGTGTCATTTTAAAACTCATGCTTATTTACCACCTTTTTTATTCGCATTGTCTTCGCCTGCATCGTTTTTAACAGCGGCGTTTTGATTTGAATCATTTGGACGAAATACGCGTTCTTCATCAATATCGCCATCGACTAAACCACGGAATCCATAAATTTTACGTCGTCCAGAATATTCGACAAGTTGTACTTTTTTTTCATCACCAGGTTCAAATCTCACAGCTGCGCCTGCAGGAATATCCAAATGTTTACCATATGCTTTCTCACGATCAAATTCTAATGACTTATTTGCTTCGAAAAAGTGGAAATGTGAACCTACTTGTATAGGTCTATCGCCTGTATTTTTTACTTCGATCACCGTTTCGGGGTGATGCTTATTGATTTCTATTTCAGTGTTTTTAACAATAATTTCACCAGGAATCATTGATATAGCCTCCTTAAACGATTGGGTGATGGACTGTTATTAACTTAGTACCATCTGGAAAAGTTGCTTCAATTTCAAGTTCTGTAATCATGTTAGCTACGCCTTCCATGACATCGTCCTCGTTTAAAATTGTTTTTCCATAACTCATGAGTTCAGCCACCGTTTTACCATCACGCGCGCCTTCTAATAATTCATCACTGATTAAAGCGAGTGCTTCAGGATGATTAAGTTTAAGTCCTCTTGCTTTTCTACGACGTGCAACTTCAGCAGCTACAACTATCATTAATTTGTCTTGTTCACGTTGTGTAAAGTGCAAAACTATCCCTTCTTTCAAATTAATTTGTCTTGCGAATTTTATATTAAAACCATTTAATGAATTATACAAGTATAATACTTTGATAATTTTATCGAATTAACAATGTTTTTTAAAATTAAGTGTATAAAGTTGAATGAATATGAAAAATATCCAGCGTACATAAACATTATTTTAGTAAAATGTAATTGATATGATGAATATTTAGTGGTAATTTGAAAATTGTCTTTATTAAATAATTAATGTTGTGAATAAAAGGAGGCTATAAAATTGAAATTGATAAAAGTAATTTTAAGTAGTATCTCTCAAGTGGTTTTAATTAATAATCTATATACTGGATTGTTCATTTTAATAGGATTGTTTGCAGTGAATTGGAAAGTAGCAATCAGTGCTATAATTGCAAGTGTAATGACTTGGATATTGGCACCACATATGAATTACACAAAAGATGAAATCGAAAGTGGATTAGCCGGGTTTAACCCTGTATTAACAGCAATTGCACTTACTTTATTTTTGGATAGCAATTGGAGCGGTATATTAATCACTTTCGTAGCCACTATATTAACGTTACCGATTGGAGCAGCGTTAAGAGAAGTATTGAAACCACATAAAATAGCATTTTTAACTAGCCCGTTTGTTATTATGACGTGGATTACTTTGTTAATACCTAATCAACTTAAAACGTTACATACTCAGATTGATATTATTCCGGAGCATATAGAAAAGGTATCTTTAAATAATGACCACATCCGTGTTCATTTTTTTCAATCAGTTTTAGATGGATTTGGACAAATATTTTTAATGCCCAGCATAATAGGTGGTTTATTAATTCTAATAGGGATTTTTATAGGTTCTAAAAAAGCTGGAATTGTTTCTATAATTGCAAACATCATTGGGTTCCTAATAATTATATTATTGGGTGGAGACTATAGTAGTATAAATGACGGCATTTTTGGCTATAATGTAGTTTTATCTGCGATTGCGCTAGGTGTCACTTTTGAGACAGCAATCCATAGTTATCTCGCAATGATTTTAGGAATAGTGCTCACTGCATTCATACATTTAGGTTTGAGTACATTGCTCGCACCTCTAGGTTTACCACCTTTAACATGGCCATTTATTTTTGCTACATGGATTATGTTGTTTGCAGGAATTAAAAATCAATCTGTATAAATAATGCATAATTAAAGTGAAAATATTAAAATTTGCAAATTGAGTTAACCTTAATTGATACACTATGATTATTTTTAAATTTATAATCACAACTGTTTTAGAACAGATATTTAATTCACTACGTTTTATGTCCGAAATTTTAGCATTACTTTATAAAAGTTAAATGTATTTGAAAATCAAAATTATATTAAAAAGCATCTGTCTACATTATGAATGTGGCGATGCTTTTTATATTGAAAATTTATAAAAGAAATAAAATTGACTAATTAGATATATTCATAGTTAAGTTATGTATATATTTATTGGTAACTTTTCAATATCAGAGAAAAATGCGTATGAAGATCCATTCGTAAATTTTGAAAAAATAAAGTCGAGTGTTAAACTATGAATAATTAATTTTAAAATAAAATGAGTCATAGGGGGCGTAAATGTGATGGAGTCTTTTTTAATTCACACTGACATTCAAAAGAAGTGGATTCGTAAATTTAAAAAGATTGAAAGTGAATTCAAAGCACGTGCAGCTGAAAATGATATTCAATCTAGATTCCCATATGAAAATATTGAATGGCTGATAAAGGAAGGATATACTAAACTAACTTTGCCTGTAGAGTATGGAGGTGAAGGTGCTACTATTGAAGATATGGTGATTTTACAAAGTTATTTGGGTGCTATTGATGGAGCGACTGCTTTATCTATAGGGTGGCATTTGAGTGTAATTGGTCAATTGTACGAGCAACATATGTGGACACCATCAATGTTAGATTCCTTTGCTAAAGAAGTTGTTCACGGTGCACTGATCAATAGAGCAGTCAGTGAAGCGGAAACTGGTAGTCCTACTAGAGGTGGTCGCCCATCTACACATGCTGTTAAAGTTGAAAATGGTTATGTTATAAACGGTGTTAAAACCTTTACATCTATGAGTAAAGCATTGACACATTATATTGTTGGCGCCTATGTTGAAGAAACTAAATCGATGGGATTCTTTTTAATTCCTCGGTCAACTAAAGGAGTAAGTATTGCTGACAATTGGGATATGGTTGGTATGAGAGCGACTGAGAGCCATGATTTAATTCTTGATAATGTTCATGTTCCTAATGAAAATTTTGTAGAATCAAAACGTGAATCAAGACCTAATGGTTGGTTTCTTCATATACCGAGCTGTTATCTAGGTATTGCACAAGCAGCTCGTGACTATGCAGTAGATTTTGCAAAAAATTATCGTCCTAACAGTATTACAGGTACGATTGATAGTTTACCTACAGTGCAACAAAATTTAGGGAAAATGGAAAGTTTATTACTTTCTGCAAGACATTTTCTATGGAGTACAGCTAGAGGATATCAATCATATACAGAGGATGCACAAATATGGAATGAAACCTCAGCAAGTAAAGTGGTGGTAATGAACCAAGGTATAGAAATCGTTGATTTAGCTATGAGAATAGTTGGAGCTAAGAGCCTAGAAATGAACAGACCTCTTCAGCGGTACTATAGAGATATACGTGCTGGATTACATAATCCACCAATGGAAGATATGGCTTACACTAATATTGCTAAAAGTATTACAAACAAACTCTAATGTTATATTGATATTCTTTAAAGGAATGAGATGGAATTTAATGTTCTTCATTGCAACGCATATAAATTTTAAAAAAAGCGCGATGTACATTAATAATTTAATTTAGTCATTGATAGACTTCAAGTTAAGCAAGCCTGTGACAATCTTTTTGTCACAGGCTTTTCTAATGCAATCATAATGAAATGGCTATGTAACTGCTAATTATTTATAGATTGGCATGTATTCAATGATCAACTGGAAATTATTTGGTGTCATAAAAGATTTCAAATATAATTAAGTTATTCATTAAAAACGTTAGGAGTATCAACTATGACCAAAGTATATTTTAATCATGATGGTGGCGTTGATGATTTAGTGTCACTATTTTTATTATTACAAATGGAAAATATAGAACTTGTTGGTGTAAGTACGATTGGTGCAGACTGCTATTTAGAGCCTTCATTAAGTGCTTCATTAAAGATTATAAATCGTTTTTCAGACGTTGAAATTAATGTAGCACCATCATATGAAAGAGGGAAAAATCCTTTTCCAAAAGAATGGAGAATGCATGCTTTCTTTATGGATGCCCTACCAGTGCTAAATGAGTCTTGTATACCCAAAAGATGTAAGGCTAGTGAGGACGAGGCGTATATAGATATTATTCGTAAGGTGAAGCGTTGTGATGAGAAAGTTACATTGTTATTTACTGGACCGCTTACAGATTTAGCTAAAGCTATAAACTATGACAACTCAATTTTAAAAAATATAGAGAAATTAGTTTGGATGGGTGGAACGTTTTTAGACAAAGGAAATGTTGAAGAACCAGAACATGATGGTACAGCTGAATGGAATGCATTTTGGGATCCCGAGGCTGTAAAAGTTGTATTAGATAGTGATATGATTGTCGATATTGTTGCTTTAGAAAGTACAAATCAAGTCCCTCTAACAATGGAAGTTCGTCAAATGTGGGCAGATAAAAGACAATATTTAGGCGTTGATTTTCTGGGCACAAGTTATGCAGCAGTACCACCACTCACACATTTTGTGACCAATTCAACATACTTTTTATGGGATGTATTAACTACTGCTTATGTGGGTTCTCCAAATTTAGTTGAATCAACGAAATTGAAAATTGATGTAGTCAGTCAAGGACCTAGTCAAGGGAGAACATTCCAATCTGAAAATGGACGTGAAGTTCAAGTCATTACGGATGTAAATAAACAAGCATTTTTTAAATACATAACGGATTTAGCAAAGAAAATTGAGTCTTAAGTTTTATTAGTTAATAAAAAGATTATCTACTTCAACTTATTGTAAACTTTCCGTTCATAAAAGTTTACAAGGGTGCTATAATAAAATCTATGTAAGGAGGTTGAACAAGTGACTACAAAACATTTAGTATATACAGCTTTAATGACTGCTATCATTTGTATTTTAGGTTTAGTACCAAGTGTACCTCTGCCATTTATGCCAGTACCTATTGTATTACAGAATATAGGAATCTTTTTGGCAGGAATTATTTTAGGGCGAAAACTTGGTACTACAAGTGTTATTGTCTTTTTATTATTAGTAGCTACAGGTTTACCAGTGCTTTCTGGAGGCCGTGGGGGAATTGGCGTATTTGCAGGACCTTCGACAGGATTCTTATTCTTATATCCTGTTGTAGCTTACTTTATAGGTATTATTCGTGATGCATATTTGCATAAAATTAATTTCTTAGTGATTTTTATAGCTACACTAGTTATCGGTGTATTAGGATTAGATATATTAGGTACAATCATTATGGGCTTCATTATACATATACCTATCTCTAAGGCATTTATATTATCATTTACATTTATGCCAGGTGATATTATTAAGGCTATTATTGCAAGTTTAATAGGTGCAGCAATTTTAAATCATTCACGTTTCAAGACTCTTATTCGGTAACTAAAAAATAATAATAAAGTTGATGAGGCGATATTTATGTCGAAAATAACTTTTAAAGATATTTATATTGATGGAAATAAAATAACTGAAGATTCTAGAAAGGTGATTTATATCTTACCTTCTCAACCTTTAAAATATGCAAGTAACACGTGGATTTATAAAACGATGCCAACAATGAATCAATGGCTTAAAGACATTGAGGTTCAAAAGAAAACGCATCTAAATCAATCATCCTATCATCTTTCATTTTCATTTCCAGCTAATGAAAATATAGATGAAGTATTGTTGGAAAAAATACGTGACCTAGGTTTTCAGATAGGAGTACTTGAGCTTTATGTCATTGAAGCTAAAGCGTTAAAGGAACTTTCACGCAAAAGAGACGTAGATATTCAACTTGTAACAAGTAGTAATATCAATGATTACCTTCATGTCTATGATGCGTTTGCACGGCCTTTTGGTGATAACTATACCAACATGGTTAAACAACATATTTATAGCTCACACAACTTGGATGACATTGAACGTTTAGTTGCATATGTTAACCAGCAACCAGTTGGAATAGTTGATATTATAATGACGGATAAAACAATAGAAATAGATGGTTTTGGGGTTTTAAAAGAATTCCAACATCAAGGTATTGGTTCTGAAATACAAGCTTACGTTGGACGTATGGCTAACGAGCGACCTGTTATTCTTGTTGCAGATGGAGAAGATACTGCTAAAGATATGTATCTAAGACAAGGATATATATACCAAGGTTTTAAGTATCATATTTTAAAAGAAAATATTTAAGTTAATCGAAATTTTACATCGAAGTGATAACCTAAGATGGATTATTAAATCTATCTTAGGTTATTTTTTATATGTTCAAAGGTGATCGGACATGTAGTGTTAACCTTAAAATTCATTTAAGTTTAAAATTCATTTATGATTCTTTCTGGATGACTATAGATATTAAAATGATTTTCTCGAATAAACCCAATTGTGGTAATGTTTAAATCTCTTGCAAGTTGTATTGCAAGTGAAGTAGGAGCAGATTTAGATAATATAATTCCTACACCGATTTTAGCTGCTTTGATTAAAATTTCTGATGAAATACGGCCACTAAAAATCAAAATCTTATCTCTCACAGATATATGTCGTTGAATGCAGTAACCGTATAATTTATCAAGAGCGTTATGACGTCCGATATCGTGGCGATGTTCAAAAAAGTCTTTTCCATCACTGATGGCAGCATTATGAAGACCACCCGTTTGTTTGAAAATAATACTTGCATCCTGTAATTGCGTCATCAAATTAATAACTTGTTTGGGTTGAAGTTGAATGTTTGTCATTGATGTTTTGGCAATAGCAGCATCATTTTGAAAATAAAATGCTCTGCTTTTACCACAACAGGAAGCCAGCACACGTTTTGTAGGATGTTCGAATTGTTGACCTACTGATTGAGTTAGTTTTACATGAGCGAATCCTTTACTTTCGTCAATATGAATGGATTGTAAGTCATTCCTCTTTAAGAATATACCTTCAGATGCAAGAAAACCTAAAGTCAATTCTTCTAAATGGTTTGGACTACAAATAATAGTTGCAAACTCAATATCGTTAACTTTAATTGTTAATGGCATCTCTGTTACACATGAATCCGATGCTGTGTATAAGTGTCCATTCTCAAATTTGATTATAGTTTGTTTTTGCGTCACATCTTTTTTCATTTTTTTACCCCTTTAATCATGACTACTTATTATCTTAAATGTAACTCACTTCTCACTCTTTTGTATATCCTATTATTAGGAAAGGACTTTTAAGAAGATTTTATAAAGTCAATTCGAGTACATTTAGTTGTATAAATAATGACATAATTTATCACATTTTATTTCTTTTTCAAATATTATTTAAAGCGTATAATAAAGGTTAAATGGAGGTAGGCTATCATGAAAATAAAACATATTTTTATTACTATTTTAACATTAAGTATAGTATTAGCAGGTTGTACTAATGAGAGAGGTCTGAATAAAGAACAGAATGAAAAACAATCGCCAAAAGGTGATAAACAAGAACTTCAAGTTTCTGCTGCAGCAAGTTTGACTGAAGTCAGTAAATCATTAGGAAATGAATTTAAAAAGGACCATCCAAATGTAGAGATTAAATTTAACTATGGCGGATCAGGTGCGTTAAGACAGCAAATAGAAGCGGGTGCTCCGGCAGATGTCATGATGTCAGCTAACACTAAAGATATAGATCTGTTGAAGAAAAAAAACAAAGCACATGATACTTATAATTATGCAAAGAATCAGCTTGTATTAATTGGTGATAAAAATAAAAGTTATACCTCTGTAAAAGATTTAAATCAAAACGACAAACTCGCACTAGGACAAATAAAAACAGTGCCTGCAGGTAAATATGCAAAACAATATTTAGATGATCAACATTTATATGGTGATGTTAAAGATAAAATTATTTTTGCTAAAGACGTAAAACAAGTATTAAATTATGTGGAAAAAGGAAACGCACAGGAAGGATTCGTTTATAAAACAGACTTATATCAACAAAAGAAAAAAGTAAATAAAGTTAAAGTCATCGAAGAAATTAAATTAAGCAAGCCAATTACTTATAAAGCAGGTGCAACTTCAGATAAAAAAATAGCTAAAGAATGGATTAACTTCTTAAAATCCAATAAAGCTAAACAAATTCTTAAAGAATATCAATTTTCTGTATAAGGGGTTCTGAGCTATGCCTGATTTAACGTCCTTTTGGATTTCTTTTCGTGTTGCTTTAATTAGTACAATAATAGTTACTATTTTTGGCATATTGATTTCTAAATGGCTTTACAATAAAAATAGATATTGGGTAAAACTATTAGAAAGTTTTATCATTTTACCAATTGTGTTACCACCTACTGTTCTTGGTTTTATATTATTAATTATATTTTCAACAAGAAGTCCTGTAGGAGAATTCTTTACTAATATCTTACACTTACCAGTAGTATTTACTTTGACAGGTGCAGTGATTGCATCTGTCATTGTTAGTTTTCCCCTTATGTATCAACATACAGTGAATGGGTTTCGAAGTATAGATTCAAAGATGTTAAATACTGCAAGAACCATGGGAGCAAGTGAAACAAAAATATTTTTTAAATTGGTGTTACCATTATCTAAACGTTCTATTCTTGCAGGTATTATGATGAGCTTTGCAAGAGCAATAGGTGAATTTGGTGCTACTTTGATGGTTGCTGGCTATATTCCGGACAAAACAAACACATTGCCTTTAGAAATTTATTTCTTAGTGGAGCAAGGGAAAGAAAATGAAGCTTGGTTATGGGTGCTTGTATTAGTTGCGTTTGCGGTAACTGTCATAGCGACCATTAATCTAGTTAATCGTGATACGTTTAGGGAGGTTGATTAAATGCTCACAATTAAATTGAATGGTGTGCTTAATCAGACGGAAATTAATATCAACATAGATGATCAACTCCCCAAGATATATGCGATACAGGGACCATCTGGAATTGGAAAGACAACAATTTTAAATATAATTGCCGGTTTGAAAGCTATAAATTATTCATATATAAAGGTTGGTAAACGTGTATTAACTGATTCACGACATCATTTGAATGTTAAGGTTCAACAACGTCGTATAGGATATTTATTTCAAGATTATCAACTTTTCCCTAATATGAATGTTTATAACAATATAACGTTTATGACTAAGCCTTCTGAACATATCAATAAACTTATTCATACTCTAAAAATAGAGCATTTACTTGAAAAGTATCCTGTGACCTTATCAGGAGGTGAAGCTCAACGCGTCGCTTTAGCTAGGGCGCTAAGTACGAAACCCGATTTAATTTTGCTTGATGAGCCTTTTTCAAGTTTAGATGATAAGACAAAAAAAGAAGGTATCAAATTAATTTTAAAAATATTCGAAGCATGGAAAATTCCCATTATATTTGTAACGCATTCAAATTATGAAGCGCAACAAATGGCACATAAGATTATAACAATTGAAGATTGAATAAAAATATAGCAAGAAGTGCTATTTACCTGTTAATTTTAGTAATTATTCGTATATTCAAAATATAAAGAGAGGTTTAGGGATTTGATGCAAGAAAGATACTCGAGACAAGTGCTGTTTAAGCAAATTGGTTTAAAAGGTCAAAGTCAACTTGAGAAAAAACATGTACTTATAGTAGGTATGGGGGCGTTAGGAACACACTTAGCTGAGGGATTAGTGAGAGCGGGAATAAATAAGTTAACTATTGTTGATAGAGACTACATTGAATTTAGCAACTTACAACGACAAACACTCTTTATAGAGCGTGATGCAGAAGATGTACTACCAAAAGTAATCGCTGCACAGAAAGTTTTAAAAGAGATACGTAAAGATGTAGAGATAGATGCTTATATTGAGCATGTCAATTACAATTTCTTAGAGCAACATGGAATAGATGTCGATATTATATTAGATGCAACTGATAATTTTGATACGCGTGAGTTAATTAATGATTTTGCTTATAAACATCAGATTCCTTGGATATATGGTGGTGTTGTTCAAAGTACATATGTTCAGGCAACGTTTATTCCTGGGCAAACACCGTGTTTTAATTGCTTAATGCCTCAATTACCATCTATTAATTTAACATGTGATACGGTTGGAGTTATTCAACCAGCTGTAACAATGACAACCAGTTTACAACTCAGTGATGCATTAAAGTTATTGACTGGTAATAAGGTTAACACACACTTCACTTACGGGGATATTTGGGAAGGGGATCATTATACATTTGGTTTTAGTCGTATGCAAAATGAAGATTGTAAAACATGTGGTCATGCTCCAACATATCCACACCTTAATCAACATCAACAAGATTACGCGACCTTATGTGGAAGAGACACTGTTCAATATAAAAATGCTGATATTTCTCAGGAAATATTACTATCATTTCTCGAGCGAAATCATATTCAACATCGTACGAATTTATATATGACAATGTTTAGGTTTAGAGAATATCGAATTGTTGCATTTTCTGGAGGTAGATTTTTGATACATGGAACGACAGAACCTAAAAAAGCAATTCAATTAATGCATCAACTATTTGGTTAAATATAAGGGAGTGGATAAACATGCACAAACATCAACATCAGAATATTCATTTAAACAGACCGATTCATGTAGCAATTTTGACTGTATCGGATACGAGAGATTATGATTCTGATAAAGGTGGTCAACTGATTCAATCTTTGATAAATCAACATGAAAATCATGTTGATATTAATTATTATCGAATTGTTAAAGACGATATAGAAGCTATTACACACCAACTTAAGCTTTGGTTAGCTTCACCAAATCAACTAGATGTCATTATTACAACGGGAGGAACAGGTATCTCACAAAGAGATGTGACAATAGAAGCTGTTCGCCCATTATTAACTAAAGAATTAGAAGGTTTTGGTGAATTATTTAGATACTTAAGTTATACCGAAGATGTTGGTACAAGAGCATTATTAACTCGAGCTATTGCAGGTACCTGTGATAATACCTTGATTTTTGCACTTCCTGGCTCAACAGGTGCAATTAAACTTGCAATAGAAAAATTAATTAAACCTGAATTGAGTCACTTAGTGTTTGAATTAAATAAAGACATAAGGAATTAAGTAATTTCAAGATTTTAGATATAATGTAGGAATTTTTAATGTATATAATGAATAGAATTATAAATTTTTTCTGTGGAAGTCGCCAGATTTACCACCAGATTTAGATTCTAAGTACGTTTCGCCAATTACCATGCCTTTGTCTATAGCTTTTGTCATATCGTAGATTGTAAGTGCTGTAACTGAAGCAGCAGTCAATGCTTCCATTTCAACACCAGTTTTGCCTGTTGTAGACACGACCGCTGTAATATTTAAACGATATGAATCATCATTATTTGAACCCCATTTGAAGGATACATCTATACCTGTAAGTGGTAATGGATGACACATTGGAATGATTGTAGAAGTGTTTTTAGCTGCCATGATACCAGCAATTTGCGCAGTATTAAGTACATTTCCTTTACTATTAGTATTTTGAGTAATTTGTCTATAAATTTTTTCATTAACTATTATACTTGAGTGTGCTTCTGCTACACGTTTTGTAATTTTCTTATTAGAAACATCAACCATTTTAGCATTACCTTGTTTATTAATATGTGTGAAATGAGTCATTTTTTCCCTCCTATTAGGAGTAAGTATATCATGAAAATTAATATTTTTTGGAGATGAGTGTATGTCTGTAGAGAAAAGAACGCCAATATCAGTTAAAGAAGCAATTAATCGTATTATGAAACAACATGTAGAAGTGAAGAATATCAATGTTAATTTAGATGAAAGTTTAGGACATATTCTTGCTGAAGATATTGTTGCGACCTATGATATACCAAGGTTTAATAAATCACCTTATGATGGATTTGCAATTAGAAGTGAAGATTCACAAGGTGCAAGTGGCGAAAACCGTATTGAATTTGAAGTAATAGATCATATCGGTGCAGGTTCAGTTTCAGAAAAAACAATTGATAAAAACCAAGCAATACGAATAATGACTGGTGCTCAGATTCCTTCTGGAGCTGATGCAGTAGTAATGTTTGAACAAACTATTGAATCTGAAACAACTTTTACAATTAGAAAATCTTTTAAACATTTAGAAAATATTTCACTACAAGGTGAAGAAATAAAAGCTGGTGATATCGTACTGCATAAAGGTATGCGTATTAACTCTGGTGTGATAGCAGTCTTAGCAACATACGGTTATACTAAAGTGCGAGTGTCTCGAAAACCAACTGTTGCAGTAATTGCTACAGGTAGTGAATTGCTTGAAGTAGAAGATGAGCTTGAACCAGGAAAGATACGAAATTCAAACGGACCGATGATTAAAGCATTAGCTAAACAATTCGGAATACAAGTTGGAATGTATAAAGTTCAGCATGATAATCTAGAAAAGAGTATTGAGGTCGTAAGAAAAGCTTTATCAGAGCATGATTTAGTAATTACTACTGGAGGTGTGTCGGTAGGAGATTTTGATTACTTACCAGAAATATACAAGTCCATCCAAGCGCAGATACTATTTAACAAAGTGGCTCAAAGACCAGGTAGTGTTACTACGGTTGCATTTGTAGATGGTAAATATTTATTTGGCTTATCTGGAAATCCTTCAGCCTGCTATACAGGATTTGAATTATATGTTAAACCCGCTGTAAATAAGCTCATGGGAGCTAAAGCTTGTTATCCGCAAATAATCAAAGCTACACTTATGGAAGATTTTAATAAAGCTAACCCATTTACACGATTGATTCGTGCTAAGGCAACATTAACAAAAGCTGGAATGACAGTAATACCATCTGGATTTAATAAATCAGGTGCAGTTGTAGCTATTGCGCACGCTAATGCTATGATTATGCTTCCTGGTGGTACACGTGGATTTAAAGCAGGTAACATTGTTGATGTGATTTTGACCGAATCTAATAGTTTTGAAGAGGAATTGATACTATGATTTTACAAATTGTAGGTATGAAAAATTCAGGGAAAACTACATTGATGAACCATGCGATATCATTTTTAAAAGAACGAGGTTATTCAGTAGCAACAATTAAACATCACGGGCATATTGGTGAAGAAATTGAATTACAGTCATCTGATGTTGACCACATGAAACATTTTGCTGCGGGCGCAGATCAAAGTATTGTTCAGGGACATCATTTACAGCAAACAGTGACACGTAATAAGAAACAATCGCTTAGAGAAATAATTGAAAATTCTGTTACAATTGATTGTAGTATCATTTTAGTTGAGGGCTTTAAAGAAGAAAATTATGATAAAATTATCGTTTATAAAAATAATGATGAATTAAGAACTCTACAAAGACTTTCTCACGTCATAGGGAAAATAGAAACCAATCATCCACGAGCAAATAATCAACTTGAGCACTTACTCAACAAATTAATTAAGGATAAGGGAATGAATTAAATGAAGCAATTTGAAATCGTGACTCAACCTATTGAAACAGAACAATATAGGGATTTTACGATTAACGAACTTCAAGGTGCCGTAGTCGTATTTACTGGTCACGTAAGAGAGTGGACTAAAGGTATTCGTACACAACACTTAGAATATGAGGCTTATATACCAATGGCTGAGAAAAAATTAGCTCAAATTGGAAAAGAAATTGAAGAAAAGTGGCCTGGAACAATAACAACAATTGTACATCGAATTGGGCCGTTACAAATATCAGATATAGCAGTTTTAATTGCAGTATCTTCACCTCATAGAAAAGCGGCATATGAAGCAAATGAATATGCCATAGAGCGCATAAAAGAAATTGTTCCAATTTGGAAAAAGGAAATTTGGGATGATGGTGCTGAATGGCAAGGCCATCAAAAGGGAACATATAATGAAGCAAAAAAGGGGAAAGCAAGATGAAAATTTTATATTTTGCAGAGTTAAAAGAGTTGCTCAATCGATCTACTGAAACAATACATTTAGATACGACAATAACTGTTCAAGAATTCGAGTCATATTTATTAAAACGCCATAGAGAACTTAAATCAAAAAAATTTCAAATTGCTGTTAATGAAGAATTCGTCAGACAAGATGATATGGTCCAACCAGGAGATACAATTGCGCTCATTCCACCGGTCAGTGGGGGTTGATCAAGATGAAAGCAATTATTTTAGCAGGTGGAGAATCTAGCCGATTTGGTAAAGCTAAAGCTTTTGCTAAAATTGATAATCAATATTTTTATCAAAAAATTGTAGAAACGTTAAAATCTACAAATATGTTTAATCGCATTATCATTAGCACTAATTCACAATTAGCTTCTCAGTTTGAATATGAATATGTGATTATTGATGACGAACATCATCAAAATAAAGGGCCGCTAACAGGAATTTACTCAGTGATGAAGCAATACATGGATGAAGAATTGTTTTTCATTGTATCTGTTGATACACCAATGATTACAAGTAAAGCAGTGAATGGGTTATATCATTTCATGGTATCAAACTTAATTGAATCACGTTTAGATATTGTAGCATTTAAAGAAGGACAAATATGTATACCGACGATTGGTTTTTATACACTTTCGACGTTTCCTTTTATTGAAAAAGCTTTAAATTCAAATCATTTAAGTCTAAAGCATGTCTTTAAACAATTATCAACAGATTGGTTAGACGTTACTGAAATTGACTCGCCTCATTATTGGTATAAGAATATTAATTTTCAGCATGATTTGGACTCTTTAAAAAAGCAGATAAATGAATAAGGAGGTCCAACAATGAAAACGGTAATACAAGATAAATTAGGTCGTCCAATACGGGATTTAAGAATATCGGTCACTGATCGATGTAATTTCAGATGTGATTATTGTATGCCAAAGGAAATCTTTGGAGATGATTACACTTTCTTACCTAAGGATGAATTGCTTACTTTTGAAGAATTAACACGAATTTCAAAGATTTATGCTCAATTAGGAGTTAAAAAGATAAGAATTACAGGAGGAGAGCCTCTCTTACGACGCAATCTTTATAAACTTGTAGAGCAATTAAATCTCATAGATGGTATAGAGGATATTGGATTGACTACTAATGGCTTGTTATTAAAAAAACATGGAAAAAATTTATATCAAGCTGGTTTACGACGTATTAATGTAAGTTTAGATGCGATTGAGGATAACGTTTTTCAAGAAATTAACAATAGAAATATTAAAGCGTCTACAATTTTAGAACAAATTGATTATGCAGTATCGATAGGTTTTGAAGTTAAAGTAAACGTGGTTATTCAAAAAGGGGTTAATGATAATCAAATTATTCCGATGATTGATTATTTTAAAAATAAAAATATTGAAGTACGTTTTATTGAATTTATGGATGTAGGTAACGATAATGGATGGAATTTCAATAAAGTTGTAACTAAAGAAGAAATGCTTAATATGATAGAACAACATTTTGAGATAAGTCCTGTAGCGCCTAAATATTATGGGGAAGTTGCTAAATATTTTCGACATAAAGATAGTGATGCACAATTTGGTCTAATTACGAGTGTATCTGAATCATTTTGTTCCACATGTACGCGTGCTCGATTGTCTTCAGATGGTAAATTTTATGGTTGTTTATTTGCCTCCTCAGAAGGGTTTGATGTAAAAGCCTTAATACGTAATGGAGCTACAGATGATGATTTAAAAGCACAATTTAAACGATTGTGGAGTATTAGAAACGATCAGTACTCTGATAAGCGTACGATGCAAACTATTGAGAATAATAGAAAGAAAAAAATTAATATGAATTATATAGGTGGATAGGCGTAGTTTAGAATTTTACTACTTATGGGATTTGGACATTATATTATAAGCATTTAAATTTAGTTTCAAAAGTTTATAATACTAATAAATTATATTAAATGAGCAAGAAACAATTAATACAGTTTTGAGTATTTATAGACAACATATGCTTAAGTCTTCATGTTAAACATTTTAAATCCATAATTTTATACATTTAGTTAGTTAATATAGCTACGACAAAACCTATTTAGATATTTTAAATGCCTTTCAACATATAACTGATTGTTTAAATTGTTTAATTTCAAAACAATATTTAGAGGCAATTTTAATATTTGTTATAGATTAAATGCAAAACCTGTAATATAATAAAAATAAGCAATTGAGTTTTATCACACAAACACAACATCCAAGAATCAACTTAGGAGGCATATTATTATGAGTAACAAAGTACAACGTTTTATTGAATCAGAGAGAGAATTAAGTCAATTAAAGCATTGGCTTAAAACAACATATCGTATTTCTATTGAAGAATTTGTAGTTCTTTACAAGGTCTATGCAGACACTAAAATTAGTGGTAAAGAGTTACGAGATACATTACATTTCGAGATGTTATGGGATACTAGTAAAATTGATGTGATTATTCGTAAAATCTATAAGAAAGAACTCATTTCTAAATTACGCTCAGAAACCGATGAAAGACAAGTTTACTATTTCTTCGATGCAAAGCAAAAGAAATTATTGGACAAAATGACTGGAGAAATTGAAACAATTAGTATTGCAAATTGAGGGCAGTAAATTTTAAATCTAAAAGTGACTAAATAAATTATAAAATAGCAGCTACCTTATGAATATTAAGGTAACTGCTATTTTTGTTATTATTTACATCCTAATATGAGTGATATAGCAATGTTGGAATAAAATTTACATAAAAGTCACTTTGGCATATTCAGGTATATTAACTTAGAAGTTTTTTAAAATTCTAGCAGTTAATATGAAGTGCTGTGAACCTTACGTCCGTGAACAATAATATAGATGACTAAAGTTGCAAATCCTAAAATACCCATGATTCCATATAATTGACTATAAGAAATCATATGTGTGAAAAGACCTAGTAAGGATGGTCCAAATCCAATTCCTATATCTAAACCAATAAAGTAAGTTGATGTAGCTAAGCCATATTTATTTGATGGAGATACTTTTATTGCAATAGCTTGCATAGAAGATGACAAGTTACCATAACCAATTCCTAATGCGATACCTGCAATAAGTAATACCCATCCGTTAAAACTAAGCATCAGTAGAAGAAAAGATAATACTAAGAAGATAAATGCTGGATAAACAACTACATTTTCGTTTTTATCATCCATCAATCTTCCAGCAATAGGTCTTGTTATGAGGGACGCAATAGCGTAAAAAATGAAAAAGTAACTTGCTGATGTAACTAGATCTCTTTCAACAGCAAAAGCCTGTAAATAAGTTAAAATAGCAGCGTAAGTAACACCGATTAATAACATGACGAATGCTACCGGAATGGCTTCTTTGGCTACAAAATGAGCCAAATTAAACCGTTTATGTGTAATTGTGTTTTCTTTAACTGTTGTGAAATTAATTTTAATTAATAGTGATAATAGACCACTTATGACACCTAAAATTACACAAATAGTAAATAAAATATTGATAGAAAAGGAATTCATCAATAACATACCAAAAAATGGGCCAATAGCGGTTCCCAACACCAAACTTAATGAGAATAAACTGATACCTTCACTTTTGCGTGTAGGTGGTGTAATATATGCTGCTATTGTTCCTGTAGCAGTTGTAGCAACCGCTGTTGCTAAGCCGTTCAGTAAACGCACTATCATTAAGAACCAAACAGAACCAGGTATAAAATAAAGTAGCTGTGTTACTACTAAACATATTAAACCAAAAATGAGAATTTTTTTTGGACCAAATCGATTGACGTATTTACCTGTTACAAATCGACCTATTAATGATCCTACTATAAAAAGTCCGACTACGAGTCCAGCAACAGAATCAGAAGCATGGTATTCTGATTTACTATAGCTCGCGATAACGACAATTAATAAATACATACATAGATAAACAAAAAAGTTAATAGCAAAGTTAATATTAAAACTCTTCGTAAAGATGGGGTCTTTAGTTATTGTAGACTGATTCATTACTGCTCCTCCTTTATCATTGCTTCATGAATTTGAGACATCGCATTTGTAATATCAAATACTTGCTCATCAGTTAATCCAGTTTTTTTTATAATATCTTGTTGAATGACAGTGACCTTTTTATTAATAGTTTCAAAGAGGCTTTGACCTTTGTCAGTTAAACTTAATAATTTCTCTCTCTTATCAACTCCTGTTTTTGTCATAACCCAACCATTGTCTAACAATACTTTAATCAACTTTCGTGTTGTAGGCTTTTCTATTGAACGACGATGAGAAATTTTTACAAGTGTAGTAGGTTGATAATTGGCGATATCTCTTAGCACAAGCCATTGGCCAGTATGAATCTGATGCTGATCTAATATAGGTTGTGTAAGTTTAATATAGGGTCTATATATACCTATAAAACTATTGAAAAATTCATTGGTTAAAATATCTAACACCTCATTGTTATATTAGTTAGCCTAGCTAACCATTTAAAAGACAGAGACAATTATATGACTAAAATGTGAATTTTGCAATGGTCTTTGATTCCTTTTTAATATTTAAAGTAATTAAAGTTAGATTTTGTTAAAATGAGCAATAACATGTGGAGGGGATAAAGTTGAACTTAAAATTAGACCATATCATTCACTATTTACATCAATTAGAGTCATTTAAGTTTCCTGGAGAAATATTAGAATTGCAAAATGGTGGAAGACATCATCATTTGGGCACCTTTAATCAAATAGCACCGATTAAAAATAGTTATATCGAATTGCTAGATGTTGAAAATGAGTCAAAACTTAACAATGTAGCTAAAACTGAAGAAGGTCGTGTATCATTTGCTACAAAAATAGTGCAGGATCATTTTAAACAAGGCTTTAAAGGTATTTGATTTAGAACAAAGGATATAGATCAAGTTAAAAGTACTTTAGAAAATAGAGGCGTTGATGTAATTGGTCCTATTGACATGGAAAGAGAAAATAAGAAGGGTCATCAATTACGTTGGAGATTGCTATATATTGCTAACCCTGACTATAGAGTCAAACCACCTTTCTTTATAGAATGGGATAACAGCAGAAAGCAAAACCTATCACAAATACATAATTTCAACTTGTCAGAATTTGAAATTAAAGAGTTGATTATTACAAGTACTCAACGTGAAACAACAGTAAGTCTTTGGAAAGAATGGTATAACATGAAAATAGTAAATGAAACAGCTACATCTACTGATCTCAAATTAGAATCTGATGAAGTTATTTATAAAATAGAAGACGGCAAAGATTCCGGTTTTCATACATTAATAATGACCGATATCCATGCCACAGCTCCATACTCAATATTTATACGTGGTGCTAAATATCGTTTTGAGCCACCCAACTAGTATAAATATAGATATGCACTGTGAATAATTAAACCGATGTGTACGAAAGCGAAAACGGTAGATAAAATACTTAGAATCAATTCATAGTTTGTAGTACGTAAAAAAATAAAAAATATGGATATAATAAATATAAATGCTACGAAGATGACACGAAGACTAAAATATGAAATTGTTAGTGGGTGATTGATTGTAATAATGATTGCTACGAGATTTAGGATAATAAATAATAATAAAATAAACTTTCTCATATAAAAACCTCTTTACTAGTTGTTAGTAACCATTATATCAAGGGTAATAGTATTGAAAGAACTAAAACGGTTTGAAAGTGACATCGTCGACATCGTTCTTATTAAGATGTATAATTAAAATTACTGTAAAATAAAGGAGATATTTTAAACCATGGAAAAGATGAACATCACTAATCAACAACATGACGCATTTGTGAAATCTCATCCCAATGGTGATTTATTACAATTATCTAAGTGGGCAGATACGAAAAAATTAACAGGATGGTATTCGAGAAGAATTGCTGTCGGTGAAAATGGTCAAATTAAAGGTGTTGGCCAGCTACTATTCAAAAAAATACCTAAACTCCCATACACTTTATGCTATGTATCTAGGGGATTTGTAGCTGATTATAATAATAAAGAAGTGTTAGAAGCTCTACTTAGCTATGCTAAAGAAGTAGCAAGAGATGAAAAGTCGTATGCTATCAAAATAGATCCCGATGTTGAAGTTGATAAAGGTGCAGAAGCACTTAAAAATTTACGTGAGCTTGGGTTTAAACATAAAGGTTTTAAAGAAGGATTATCTAAAGACTATATTCAACCAAGAATGACTATGATTACGCCTATCGATAAAACAGATGATGAATTAGTTCAAAGTTTCGAACGTCGAAATCGTTCAAAAGTAAGACTTGCGCTTAAGCGTGGAACTAAAGTAGAACGATCAAATCGCGAGGGGCTTAAAGTCTTTGCTAATTTAATGAAGATAACTGGAGAGAGAGATGGTTTTTTAACTAGAGATATTAGTTATTTTGAAAATATATATGATGCACTTCATGAAGACGGTGATGCAGAACTCTTCCTTGTTAAATTAGAGCCCAAGCCAGTATTAGATATGGTTAATCAAGACCTTGAAGCACAATTAGCTGAGAAAGAGAAATTACAATCAAAAAAGCAAGATAAAAAGACACTCAATAAACTTAATGATATTGAAAATAAAATTAAAAAAACAAATGAATTAAAATCTGATTTAACAGAACTTGAAAAAAGCGAGCCAGAAGGTATTTACTTGTCAGGTGCGCTCTTAATGTTTGCAGGAAACAAATCGTACTATCTCTATGGTGCTTCATCGAATGACTATCGTGATTTCTTACCAAACCATCACATGCAATTTGAAATGATGAAATATGCACGAGAGCATGGTGCAACAACCTATGACTTTGGTGGTACAGATAATGATCCTGATAAAGATTCAGAACATTATGGGCTGTGGGCATTTAAACGAGTTTGGGGTACATATTTAAGTGAAAAAATTGGAGAATTTGATTATGTATTAAATCAACCGTTATATCATTTAGTTGAGAAAGTGAAACCTCGTTTAACGAAAGCCAAAATTAAAATATCACGTAAACTTAAAGGTAAATAACTACTACATTCAGATCTGAACGCTTCTATGATAAATTGAGAGCGTTCAGATTTTTTTATAAGAAAGGAAAAATTGCATGATTAAAAAATTATTACAATTTTCGTTAGGTAATAAATTCGCTATTTTTTTGATGGTAGTTTTAATTATATTAGGTGGTGTTTATTCAAGCGCCAAATTAAAACTTGAATTATTACCAGATGTTGAAAATCCAGTTATTTCAGTTCAAACTACAATGTCTGGAGCAACACCCCAGTCAACACAAGATGAAATAAGTAGCAAGATTGATAATCAAGTACGTTCGTTGGCCTACGTAAATAGTGTGAAGACCGAATCTATACCAAATGCTTCTATAGTAACTGTAGAATATGATAATGGTACAGATATGGATAAAGCTGAAGAACAATTAAAAAAAGAAATCGATAAAATTAAGTTTAAAGACGGCGTTGGTGAACCTGAATTAACAAGGAACTCTATGGATGCTTTTCCAATTGTGGCATATTCTTTTTCAAGTAATAATCAAAAGTTAAAAGACGTTACTAATAAGTTAAATCAACAGCTCGTACCAAAATTGCAAACCATTGATGGTGTGCAAAATGCACAATTAAACGGTCAAACTAATCGTGAAGTATCGTTAAAGTTTAAACAAAAAAATTTAGATGAAAAAGGTTTAACTGCAAATGATGTTGAGAACTATATAAAAACGGCTACACGTGAAACGCCATTAGGACTTTTCCAATTTAATAAGAGTAATAAATCTATTATTGTTGATGGTCAATTTAAATCTGTAGACGCTTTTAAAAATCTTAAAATCCCTTTATCTATTTCTGGACAAGCTGGACAAAATGATAGCGATTCCGACAATGATAGTCTAATGCCAACTGATAATAACCGCACGTCTAATAGTTCAACTCATATGGCACAAAAAGGCCAAATGCCATCTGTACCACTTAAAGATTTAGCAGATATTAGTGTCGGTGATGAACGTACTTCTATATCCAAGACAAATGGAAAAGATGCTGTTAACTTACAAATTATGAAATCACAAGATGCTAATACTGTGCAAGTTGCGAGAGAAGTTCAGAAAAAAGTAGATGAATTTGTACGTAATGAGAGTGGAATGAAATCTATTAAAACTATGGATACTGCTAAACCTATTGAAGATTCTCTTTATACTATGGTTGAAAAGGCCGCTCTCGGTACGATCGTTGCTATTATTGTTATTCTTCTGTTTTTAAGAAATATAAGAACTACAGCTATTTCAATTGTATCTATACCAATGTCAATATTAATTGCGCTCATAGCATTAAAATTAAGCAACGTATCATTAAATATTCTTACTTTAGGTGCATTAACGGTTGCAATCGGGCGAGTTATAGATGATTCTATAGTTGTCGTTGAGAATATATTTAGAAGATTATCTGATCCGAATGAGAAGCTCAAAGGGGAAAATTTAATTATAAGCGCTACTAGAGAAGTATTTAAACCTATTATGTCATCGACCCTTGTTACTATTGTAGTGTTTTTACCACTAGTGTTTGTGTCAGGTTCAGTAGGGGAAATGTTTAGACCATTTGCGCTAGCTATTACTTTTAGTTTATTAGCTTCACTACTTGTTTCGATTACCCTAGTGCCTTCTTTAGGTGCAACATTTTTTAAAAATGGCGTTAAAAATAGGGAACAAAAGGGAGGTCTAGGAGTAGTTGGGAGAGCCTATCGAAGCGCTTTGAATTGGTCACTTAATCATAAATGGATTGTGCTTATAGTTAGTATTTTTATTTTAGTTGGAAGTGTGGTCATAGGCGCAAGAAATCTAGGAACGAGTTATATTTCAACAGGAGATAATAAATTTTTAGCTCTAACATATACTCCAAAACCTGGAGAAACACAGAAATCTATAACACAACATGCTGAAAAAGTACAAAATTATTTAGATAAAAAAGATAAAGTAGAAACTGTTCAATATTCTATAGGTGGTCCTACACCACAAGATCCTACCGGTAGTACTAACAGCATGGCAATTATGATTAAATATCAATCTGACACGCCTAATTTTGACGAAGAGCCTGATAAAGTACTTAAACATATCGAGACATTTAAACAACCTGGAGAATGGAAAAATCAAGATTTAGGAACAGGAGCAGGTAATAATTCTGTTGAAGTAACTGTCAAAGGACCTAATACAAGTGCAATGAAAGATACAGTCAACCGTGTAGAGAAAATGATGACTGATATTAAAGGCATAACGAATGTTAAATCTGATTTATCACAGACGTATGACCAATATGAAATAAAAGTTGACCAAAATAAAGCTGCAGATAATGGTATTTCTGCTGCACAACTTGCGATGAATCTTAATGAAAACTTGCCTGAGAAAACAATTTCTACAGTTAATGAAAAGGGTAAATCTATCGATGTAAAGGTCAAACAAAATAAGCAAACAGATTGGTCTTCTCAAAAAATTAAAAACATTAAACTAAATAAGCCTACGGGCGGTACGATTAAACTTAGTGAAATAGCATCTCTCAAAAAATCATACACACCAAGTAAACTGACACAAGAAGATGGCGATTATGCTACGACTGTTACAGGTAAAGTGACTGATAAAGATGTGGGTGGTAAATCTCAACAAGTCATGGCTAAAGTGAAAGATCTTGAGAAACCTAGTCATATTAAAATTAATGTCGGCGGTGCTACTGATGACATTGATAAGGCTATTTCTCAGCTTGCAATGGCGATGATAGCAGCAATTATCATAGTTTATTTAATTTTAGTTATTACATTTAGAGGTGGTCTGGCACCATTTACAATCTTATTCTCATTACCATTTACGGTTATCGGTGTAGTACTGGCACTCATCATTACTGGAGAAACCATTTCAGTTCCAAGTTTAATAGGTATGCTTATGTTAATTGGTATCGTTGTTACGAATGCTATAGTATTAATCGATCGTGTTATTAACAATGAAAAACAAGGTATGCAGATGAAATCGGCATTGATAGAAGCGGGTGGTACACGGATAAGACCTATATTAATGACAGCAATTGCAACAATAGGTGCACTAGTGCCGTTGTTATTTGGTCAAGACAGTTCAATATTAATTTCCAAAGGTATGGCTGCAACAGTAATAGGTGGATTAATTTCTTCAACGCTACTCACACTCTTTGTAGTACCGGTTATGTACGAAATTTTATTCACTTTGAAAAATAAACTTACTAAAAAGTTTAATATGTAAAAAAAGACTTAGGTAAGATGATTATACTTACCTAAGTCTTTTTTATTATTTAATATAATATAAAAATTAAAATAATAAATATAACAAATAATAAAAGTGATAAGATATTTAAGATGCTAACACCTTTTTTATCATCTTTTAATTCTTTAAAACCAGTCACTTCAACATTACCAACTAAAAGTAATAAAACGACAAATACCCACCAATTTTCTTTAGGGAACTGTAACGTCGTCAAAGCAACTACAAATAGTAACAATATGCCCATAACAATTCTCAAGATTCGAGTTATGACAGAATGCATTTTAAAAATACTAATGTACGAAACAATTAAGTATAAAACAGGCAATAAAATAAGATAAAGTTTCATAAAAAGCCACCCTTTCTATTACGAATAATATATTAGCACGATAAAAATCATATGACTAGAATGCGAGTAGAGATGAGTCGTATTAATTGGTTGTCGTAGCTTCATACGTTGCTTTGTAAACCAAAATTTAAAAATTCTAGAAATACGTGTTTGTTAAATCGCTTATTGATTGTCAATATGGTAACAATGTTTAAAACATTGATTTTTAGATTCTAATGTCATCTAAAATTGGCAAAAAAATTTTAATAAATTTTGTAGTTTAAATTTATACTTATGGGTTAAACAATCAACGTGCTAAATTTTAGGATTGTTGATTTAATTTTGAACGTACATAGGCGATTTCTTGTTCAATATTTTCAAGTTGTTTAAGTAGAGGGTCAATATCTTGATGAAGCGACTCACGTTTTTCTAAATCGTTTTGTAATCGTGTATAATCATATTTAAGTTCTGATAACTTTGAATTCAAGTCCATCGTATCATTCTCCTCTTCAAAGGGTTAATAATAGTAATTTTTACATTTAATAAAGATTATATCACGAAATACGATACTTCTAAATAAGAGGGACACGATATCAAAGTACTCATTTGTATAAACTAGAAAGAAGGAATCAATGTGACTGAACAATTTGTCATAATTATATTATTAATAGCACTTGGTTATTTTCTTAAACGTATGAATTACTTGAAAGCAACTGATAGTCAAGTACTTTCAACTTTAGTGTTAAATGTTACATTACCTTCACTCGTTATAGTTAACTTAAATAGTGCGAAATTAGATGTATCTTTTTCAATATTGCCTATAATGATGATTATTTACGGTATAGTAGCTAAAATTATTGTAATTTGGTTCTTTAGAAAATATGATAACCATATGCGTGGTTCTGTTGGTATGATGACTGGATCCATGAATATTGGTTTATTTGCATATCCGTTGGTTGAGGCGATATGGCCATCTAAAGGTATGATATATTTCGGAATGGTTGATATTGGTGGGGCCATTATCATGTTTGGTATTACTTATTTTGTAGGAAGTTATTATAGCGAAGGTAGTGACCAATTTAACTTCAAATTTTTAGGGAAAAAATTAGTTCAATCAGTCCCATTAGTAACCTATATGATTATGTTTGGATTGAATATGTCTCATATTCATATATGGCAACCAGCTATTGATTTCTTTAGTGTATTATCAAAGGCGAATATGCCTTTATCCATGATATTATTAGGTGTAATGCTTAATTTTAGTATTGAGAGAGAATACCTCCCTGTAACAATAAAATATCTTTGTTTACATTACGGGTTAGGTGTGTTAGCTGGAACACTAGTTCACTTTTTATTACCTGTATCTGATGATATGATTAAAACAACCTTGCTTATAACGTGGTTATTACCAGTAGGAGTAGCAATCATACCATATTCGATTCAATTCAAATATAAGACATTACCATTTGTTGGAATGGTAACTAATTTAACCATTATTATTAGCATTATCATTTTGTATATTTATCAAGCTGCATTTGTATAAAAATTGATTGCACAATTAATATGCTCATTTATATATAACTAAAAAAAGCTATGAAGAAATATATCATTGTAGATATCTTCATAGCTTTTTTATTATAGTTTGTAACTTATATTCAGCCGATGACTGATGCTTTTTAAGACTACTATTCACTATCAAATGATGACACTTTATTTCTAGTTAAAATTGAAAAAATGCAACTTAGCCTTTACCACCCATAAATGCTGGATAGTTCATCATGCCACCATCAACGTACAATGTTGTACCGTGTATATAACTTGCAAGATCTGAAGATAGGAATAGTACTGCATTAGCTATATCTTGAGCATTTCCAATTTTACGTGCGGGTATCATTTTTATTGTTTCTTCACGCGTCGTTGGGTCAGAAAATTTTTCTTCAGTGTGTTCAGTAAAAATTGCCCCTGGGGATATATTATTAATACGAATACCATACTGAGCATATTCCATTGACATTGTTTCCATCATTAATTTTAAGCCACCTTTACTTGCGGCATAGTGTACATAATTAGGCCATGGAATAGTGTCATGAACACTTGAAATGTTAATAATAGTACCTTTTTTGTTTTCCTTTAAAAATTGATTGATGGCTTCTCTTGAACCTACAAAGGCGCCAGTTAAGTTTATGTCAATCACTTTTTGCCAGTCATCAATCGACATTTCATGAGTTGGGATTGAATTTTCGAATCCAGCATTATTAATTATAATGTCTAAAGTTCCAAAGTGATTAATTGTTGTTTCGATCATTCGTTTAATATCTTCTTCAATTGAAACATCACCTTGAACCACCAATGTTTGACCACCAAATTTAGCAACAGTTTGTTTAATTTCCTCAATTTCATCATGATGTCGATCAGAACGGTAATTTATAACAACCTTGGCCTTAGCTTTACCAAAGTTTTCAGCAATAGATTTGCCAATTCCAGTGGCAGCTCCGGTAACAAGAACCACTTTATTTTCTAATTCTTCAAACATTATGTTACCTCCCTAAAGTTTAAAATTCTATTTTAAGTTGCCTAAAATGATTGAAGCTATAACTATAACAATAATACCTGACCAAATACCAATCATTTGGCGACGATCTTTTTTCTCCCCTAGAATAAAGATACCCCCTAAAGTTGAAACAATAACTAGGAGTTGTGATAATGAGAAACTAGTTGCAACACCAACTTTAGGTTGTGAATAAAACATAAATAAGTTACCGATACCCCAGATAACACCTGGTATAAGATTTAAAGCAGTAGATTTAATTGAAGTATTATGGTTCATTGAAAGAACTAATCCTCCAATTGCCATACCAATTGATTGGAAGAAGAGAGCATCTGTACCGCTTACTCCAAAAATATCTCCAAGAACTACATAACCTACGTAACCGATTGTTGATAGAAGTAATATTCCCATTGCTTTTTTAAATTCCGGGTTATCGGATTTGCCTTCACTTTTGGCTTTAAGTGATGTTAAAGAAATACCTACAACCAATAAAATCATTGCTATAAGTCCCAGCACTACTTGAACAATCGTGCTCCATTCACCTAAGAAAATAGCGCTAAATAGAGTGGTACCGACAAGTTGCATACCCGTTGAAATAGGCATCGTTTTAGATACACCTATTAAATGCACTGATTTTAATTGATTTCCTTGACCAAAAGCCCATAGAGCTCCTGATACTAAACCGACAATAATTACTGTTAGATTATCAAACGCTGCGTGTCCAGTAGCTAGTAGAGAAAATCCGATAAAAAGTGTCCCTAAAGTTGTACCTCGAATCTGATTATATGGTCCACCACCTACAAAAACATTTATAATGACTACACTACCCCAAAACAGGGCTGGTAAAAGTGCTATCAAAAAATCTACAATTTGCACTTATTACTCACTCTCCTAAGAACAAAATTAAGTGTCCCAATTACACTCGAAGTCATTCTATAGTAATTAAAAAAAGAAGTAAAAAACAACACCTTGAAAGTGCTGAAATTTTTAGTAAGGAAAATATTCATAATAAGAGATAATGAGTTTTTGAATAATATGATTGAACAAGATATGTACATATATATAACTATCTTAATTAATTTTATATATAGTAATATACAAAAAAAGATACATGTTACAATGTATGTAATTCTATAACATGATGTACTTTATAAATGTGAAAGGAAAATTAAAATGAAATCTTTAATCTTAGCTGAAAAACCATCGGTTGGAAGAGATATCGCTAATGCTTTGAATCTTCAACAAAAAAGTAATGGTTATATAGAAGGGAAACAGTATATTGTGACTTGGGCATTGGGGCATCTTGTGACAAATGCAACGCCTGAACAATATAACCCTTCATATAAAGAATGGAATTTAGAAGATTTACCTATCATTCCTAAGAAAATGAAAACAGTAGTGATTAGTAAAACAAATAGACAATTTAAAGTTGTAAAATCTTTAATTTTAGATAAAAATGTTAAAGAAATTATTATAGCAACAGATGCTGGACGAGAAGGTGAACTTGTAGCTCGTCTTATTTTAGATAAAGTAGGTAATAAAAAACCAATCAAGCGTTTGTGGATTAGTTCAGTTACAAAAAAAGCCATACAAGAAGGATTTAAACAGTTGAAAAATGGCAACGCGTATCAAAATTTATATAAAGCAGCACTTGCACGAAGTGAAGCAGATTGGATAGTAGGGATTAATGCAACACGTGCACTAACGACAAAATATGATGCGCAATTATCATTAGGTCGCGTACAAACTCCAACAATACAGTTAGTTAAATCAAGACAAGATGAGATTAACTATTTTAAATCTGAAAAATATTACACGTTATCCATTAATGTTGATGGTTACGATTTAAATCTTAACCAACAAAAGCGATATAAAGATAAAAAAGAATTAGAATTGATTGAACATGAAATTAAACATCAAGAAGGAAAAATATTAGAAGTTAAAGGAAAAAATAAGAAATCTTACGCGCAACCTTTATTTAATTTAACAGATTTACAACAAGAGGCATATAAACGTTACAAGATGGGGCCAAAGGAGACACTAAATACATTACAACATTTATATGAGAGACATAAGTTAGTAACCTATCCCCGTACAGATTCTAATTATTTAACACATGATATGGTCGATACAATTCAAGAACGGTTAAGAGCAATTCTAGCTACAGATTATAAATCTCATGTTCGAGATTTAATATCTGAGACCTTTTCTTCTAAAATGCATATTTTTAATAATCAAAAAGTTTCAGATCATCATGCGATTATTCCTACGGAAGTTAGACCTTCAATTGAACAATTGAGTCAACGAGAGTTTAAAATTTATATGCTAATAGCAGAAAGATTTTTAGAAAATTTAATGAATCCTTATTTATATGAAGTTTTAACAATCCATGCACAACTGAAAGGTTACCATTTTGTTTTAAAAGAGAAAATACCTAAACAATTAGGATATAAAGCGTTAAAAGATAACCCCTCTTCGAATACTTTAACGCATTCTTTTAAAGAAGGTCAGTTATTTAATGTACATCGTATTGATATTCATGAACATGAAACAAAGGCACCGGAATATTTTAATGAAGGTTCATTACTTAAAGCCATGGAGAATCCACAAAATCACATTGATTTGAATGATAAAAAGTATGCAAAAACACTTAAACATACGGGGGGGATTGGAACTGTAGCAACTAGGGCTGATATTATAGAAAAGTTATTTAACATGAATGCTTTAGAGTCGCGAGATGGCAAAATTAAAGTTACATCAAAAGGAAAACAAATTTTAGAATTGTCTCCAAGTGAATTAACCTCACCTATACTAACAGCCCAATGGGAAGAAAAATTAATGCTTATCGAAAAGGGGAAATATAATTCTCAGAAATTCATACAAGAAATGAAAAACTTTACATTTAAAGTGGTAAATAAAATTAAAAGCAGTGAGCAAAAATATAAACATGATAATTTAACAACAACTGAGTGTCCAACATGTGGTAAGTTTATGATTAAAGTCAAAACTAAAAATGGACAGATGCTTGTATGTCAAGATCCAAAATGTAAAACTAAGAAAAATATTCAACGAAAGACCAATGCACGTTGCCCTAATTGTAAGAAAAAAATGACCTTATTCGGTAAAGGAAAAGAAGCTGTTTATAGATGTGTATGTGGCCATACAGAAACTCAATCACAAATGGACAAAAGAATGAGAGAAAAAACGAATGGTAAAGTGTCACGTAAGGAAATGAAAAAATATATAAATAAAAAAGAGGAAATCGACAATAATCCATTTAAAGATGCTCTGAAAAATCTCAAATTGTAGATAAATATCGAACTTCTTTGTGACTTCAGACTAAAAAGTTCGTTTTTGGTATTGTTTTTTAAGAAATTTGATATTAAACTATTAAAGTATTTCAAATAAAGGAGCATTCATTGTGAAAAAGTACTTCCAGTTTGATAAGCATGGGACAAGTTATAAAAATGAAATTTTAGGTGGAATTACGACCTTCCTATCAATGGCATATATTCTAGCTGTAAACCCGCAAATTTTAAGTTTAGCTGGTGTAAAAGGTGCAACAAGTGATATGAAGATGGACCAAGGAGCAATCTTTGTAGCGACAGCTTTAGCAGCGTTTGTTGGATCATTATTTATGGGATTAATTGCTAAATATCCAATAGCTTTAGCACCTGGTATGGGGTTAAATGCATTTTTTGCTTTTACAGTAGTATTAACTATGGGAATTCCTTGGCAAGTGGGATTAACAGGTGTTCTATTTTCTGGTATATTCTTTGCATTACTTACTGTTACTGGTTTAAGAGAAGTTATTATCAATGCTATCCCTCATCAAATGAAGCTAGCTGTTTCGGCAGGGATTGGTTTATTTATCACATTTGTGGGGTTACAAAGTTCAGGGATAATAATTAAAAGTGATTCAACTTTAGTAAAACTAGGACATTTGACTGAGGCACCAGTACTTTTAGCTATTTTCGGAATTATTGTTACGGTCATTTTATATGCTATGAAGGTTCCTGGTTCAATTTTTGTAGGTATGATTGTAACTGCCGTAGCGGGTATGCTAACTGGTCAAATCCATCCACCATCAGGAATAATTGGAGAAGTGCCAAGTATCAAGCCAACCTTTGGTGCGGCATTTGAATCATTTAAAGATCCTGGTCAACTGTTTACAATTCAATTCCTAATTGTTATTTTAACGTTCTTATTCATTGATTTCTTTGATACAGCTGGTACGTTAGTAGCTGTTGCCACGCAAGCAGGATTGATGAAAGATAACAAATTACCGAGAGCTGGAAGAGCGTTATTCTCTGACTCTTTAGCGACTATTGTAGGGTCTGTGTTTGGTACAACTACCACAACATCATATATTGAGTCTACTTCTGGTGTAGCTGTAGGTGCTAGAACAGGATTTGCAAGTATAGTTACGGGTGTTTGTTTCTTATTAGCATTATTCTTCAGTCCGTTAATTGAAGTTGTAACAAGTGCAGTAACTACACCTGCTTTAGTCGTAGTAGGTGTACTGATGGCGGCTAATTTTGCTGATATAAATTGGAAGCAATTTGAAGTTGCGGTACCAGCTTTTATTACAATCATTATGATGCCATTGTCTTATTCTATTGCCACTGGTATTGCATGTGGATTTATTTTTTATCCAATAACAATGATTATTACTAAAAAGTATAAAGAAGTTCATCCTATTATGTACTTTTTAATGGCTTTGTTCATATTATATTTTATATTCGTTCATAAATAATAAAAAGGAGTTGAAACGTTGAAGTTTCAGCTCCTTTTTGTATATTAGTATGAATTTTAATCATTATCTTCTTTAATCCGTTCTGTATATTGAGTATAAACGACCCTCGCATTTTTATTAGGGATATAAGTGGGTGCAACCAAGACAATAAATACAAAGAAAATCATTAAGAAGAATAAAATCCAATGAATTACCATACCTATCACTGGTAAGAACGCTATGAAAGACCCTATTAAGCCTAAGAATGGAATGACAAACATAGGTTTAATTGAGTTCTGTGAATCCACTAGTAAAATAATGATGAGTACAAGATATAGAAGAGCGTTAAACAACAATGGTTGCCATCCAAAACTTAGAATTACACTGCCTCCTAGAAATGGAATACCATAGAAAAATTCACAAACAATAAGAAAGACTCCTATGATTGCCAAAGACATTTTCACTCCATTTTTCATATTATCACTCCCATTCAACTACTATTATATATAATAATTGAGAATAATAATATTGATTTGATTTAGAATGTTTAGTGAAAGAAAATAAAAAGTAAAAAAAATTCTCTAAAATGGTTGAACAACATCATCATTTAAAGTACAATTATCAAGTATGTGTTAGACAGTTATATATAAGATTACTGAAAAACCTTGAATTATCAATGTTTTTCATGTATTATATCTAATGTTGGACTTTATGAAAAGCGATGAAGCGAAAGGTTACTGACACACCCGGCCGCTTTGCCATGGCGTTGTGTGAGATAGTTTTCGTGGAGAAGTCTATCACTTAAATGTAGACGAATAAGGAGGGAAAATTATGGCAAAACAAAAAATCAGAATCAGATTAAAAGCTTATGATCATCGTGTGATTGATCAATCAGCAGAAAAAATTGTTGAAACTGCAAAACGTTCTGGTGCAGATGTTTCTGGACCGATTCCGTTACCAACAGAAAAATCAGTTTATACAATTATTCGTGCTGTGCATAAGTACAAAGATTCTCGTGAACAATTCGAACAACGTACTCATAAACGTTTAATCGACATTGTTAACCCAACACCTAAAACGGTAGATGCTCTAATGGGCTTAAACTTACCATCAGGTGTAGACATCGAAATTAAATTATAATAGAACAATATAGGAGGTGGACTTTCGATGACCAAAGGAATCTTAGGAAGAAAAATTGGGATGACACAAGTTTTCGGTGAAAATGGTGAATTAATCCCTGTAACAGTTGTAGAAGCTAGTCAAAACGTTGTATTACAAAAGAAAACTGAAGAAGTTGATGGTTATAATGCTATCCAAGTAGGTTTTGAAGATAAACAAGCATATAAGAAAGGTTCTAAATCTAATAAATATGCTAATAAACCAGCTGAAGGTCATGCTAAAAAAGCTGACACAGCACCTAAGCGCTTCATTCGTGAATTCCGTAACGTTAACGTTGACGAATACGAAGTAGGTCAAGAAGTCTCAGTTGATACATTCGAAACTGGTGACATCATTGATGTTACAGGCGTTTCAAAAGGTAAAGGTTTCCAAGGTGCTATTAAACGTCATGGACAAGGTCGTGGACCAATGGCTCACGGTTCTCATTTCCATAGAGCACCAGGTTCAGTAGGTATGGCGTCAGACGCTTCAAAAGTGTTTAAAGGACAAAAAATGCCAGGACGCATGGGTGGAAACACTGTTACTGTTCAAAACTTAGAAGTCGTTCAAATTGACACTGAAAATAGTGTGATTTTAGTAAAAGGTAATGTACCTGGACCTAAAAAAGGTTTAGTAGAAATCACAACTTCAATTAAAAAAGGTAATAAATAATTAAGAAGCGAAAGGAGGAAATTGCATAATGGCTAATTATGATGTTTTAAAAGTAGACGGATCAAAATCAGGTTCAGTTGAATTAAACGATGCAGTATTTGCTATCGAACCTAATAATAGCGTTCTATTTGAAGCTATCAACTTACAACGTGCGTCATTACGCCAAGGTACTCACGCTGTTAAGAATCGTTCAGCAGTACGTGGTGGTGGACGTAAACCATGGAGACAAAAAGGTACAGGTCGTGCACGTCAAGGTACAATCCGTGCGCCTCAATGGCGTGGTGGTGGTGTAGTATTCGGACCAACACCAAGAAGCTATGCATATAAAATGCCAAAGAAAATGCGTCGTTTAGCATTACGTTCTGCATTATCTTTTAAAGTTCAAGAAAATAGCTTTACAATTGTAGATACTTTTGGTTTTGAAGCACCAAAAACAAAAGAATTCAAAAATGTATTAACTACACTTGAACAACCTAAGAAAGTATTAGTTGTAACAGAAAACGAAGATGTAAATGTTGAATTATCAGCACGTAACATCCCTGGTGTTCAAGTTACAACTGCTCAAGGATTAAATGTACTTGATCTAACAAGCGCTGACAGTGTAATCATTACAGAAGCAGCTGCGAAAAAAGTTGAGGAGGTGCTCGCATAATGGAAGCAAGAGATGTTCTTAAGCGCCCCGTAATCACTGAAAAATCTTCTGAAGCTATGGCAGAAGATAAATACACTTTCGATGTTGATACTCGTGCAAATAAAACACAAGTTAAAATTGCTGTTGAAGAAATCTTCGACGTTAAAGTTGACAGTGTAAATATTATCAACTATAAACCTAAGAAAAAACGTATGGGCCGTTACCAAGGCTATACAAACAAAAGAAGAAAAGCGATTGTTAAACTAAAAGAGGGTTCAATCGATTTATTTAACTAAAAAATTACCAATAAGGAGGTAAGCGACAATGGCTCTTAAAAAATATAAGCCAATTACGAATGGTCGTCGTAATATGACTACTTTAGATTTCGCTGAAATCACAAAAACAACACCCGAAAAGTCATTATTACAACCGCTACCGAAAAGAGCGGGACGCAATAACCAAGGTAAATTGACTGTTCGCCATCATGGTGGTGGGCACAAACGTCAATACCGTGTTATCGATTTTAAACGTAACAAAGATGGAATCACTGCTAAAGTTGATTCAATTCAATATGATCCAAACCGTTCAGCAAACATTGCATTATTAGTTTATGCTGATGGTGAAAAACGATATATCATCGCACCGAAAGGATTACAAGTAGGTCAAACTGTCGAAAGTGGTGCTGAGGCAGATATCAAAGTTGGTAATGCCTTACCATTACAAAATATTCCAGTTGGGACAGTAATTCATAACATCGAGCTAAAACCTGGTAAAGGTGGACAACTTGCTCGTTCTGCTGGTGCTAGCTCTCAAGTATTAGGTAAAGAAGGTAAATATGTATTAATCAGATTAAGATCTGGTGAAGTACGTATGATTTTATCTACATGTCGTGCAACAATTGGTCAAGTGGGTAATTTACAACATGAATTAGTAAATGTTGGTAAAGCAGGACGTTCTAGATGGAAAGGCGTTCGCCCAACTGTACGTGGTTCTGTAATGAACCCTAATGATCACCCACACGGTGGTGGTGAAGGTCGTGCTCCAATCGGTAGACCATCTCCAATGTCACCATGGGGTAAACCTACGCTTGGTAAGAAAACTCGTCGTGGTAAAAAATCTTCTGACAAACTTATCGTTCGTGGACGTAAGAAAAAATAATATTAAAAACTTATTTGGGTGTGCGGCGTAAAGCTGCACGCACACAATAAGAAGGGAGGCGCCCAAATGGCTCGTAGTATTAAAAAAGGACCTTTCGTCGATGATCACTTAATGAAAAAAGTAGAAGCTCAAGACGGAAGTGAAAAGAAACAAGTGATTAAAACATGGTCTCGTCGTTCTACAATTTTCCCAAATTTCATTGGTCGTACTTTTGCAGTATACGATGGACGTAAACATGTACCTGTATATGTCACTGAAGATATGGTAGGTCACAAATTAGGTGAATTTGCTCCTACACGTACTTTTAAAGGACATGCAGCAGACGACAAGAAAACAAGAAGATAATTTTAATAAGTAGAGGAGGAAATCCTGATGGAAGCAAAAGCGGTTGCTAGAACAATAAGAATCGCACCTCGTAAAGTAAGACTTGTTCTTGATTTAATCAGAGGTAAAAATGCTGGAGAAGCTATTGCTATTTTAAAATTAACTAATAAAGCTTCATCACCAGTAATTGAAAAAGTATTAATGTCCGCTTTAGCAAATGCTGAGCACAACTATGATATGAATACAGATGAATTAGTTGTAAAAGAAGCATATGCTAATGAAGGACCAACTTTAAAACGTTTCCGCCCACGTGCACAAGGACGTGCAAGTGCAATTAATAAACGTACAAGCCACATTACAATCGTCGTAAGTGACGGTAAAGAAGAAGCTAAAGAAGCTTAATAACTTTCTAAGGAGGGAATACTGTGGGTCAAAAAATTAATCCAATCGGACTTCGTGTCGGTGTTATCCGTGATTGGGAAGCAAAATGGTATGCTGAAAAAGACTTTGCTTCACTTTTACATGAAGACTTAAAAATCCGTAAATTTATTGATAATGAATTAAAAGAAGCGTCAGTTTCTCACGTAGATATTGAACGTGCAGCAAATCGCATCAATATTGCAATCCATACTGGTAAGCCAGGAATGGTTATTGGTAAAGGCGGTTCAGAAATTGAAAAACTTCGTAACAAATTAAATACCTTAACTGATAAAAAAGTACACATTAACGTAATTGAAATTAAGAAAATTGATATTGATGCACGTTTAGTTGCAGAAAATATTGCACGTCAATTAGAAAATCGTGCTTCATTCCGTCGTGTACAAAAGCAAGCTATTACAAGAGCTATGAAAAATGGTGCTAAAGGTATCAAAACTCAAGTATCAGGTCGTTTAGGCGGAGCTGACATCGCTCGTGCTGAACAATACTCAGAAGGAACTGTTCCACTTCATACATTACGTGCTGACATTGATTATGCACACGCTGAAGCCGATACAACATATGGTAAATTAGGCGTTAAAGTATGGATATACCGTGGAGAAGTTCTTCCTACTAAGAACACTAGTGAAGGAGGAAAATAATAATGTTACTACCAAAACGTGTAAAATATCGTCGTCAGCATCGTCCAAAAACAACTGGTCGTTCTAAAGGCGGTAACTACGTAACATTTGGTGAGTATGGATTACAAGCTACAACTACGTCTTGGATCACATCTCGTCAAATCGAATCAGCTCGTATTGCAATGACACGTTACATGAAACGTGGCGGGAAAGTTTGGATTAAAATCTTCCCTCATACACCATATACTAAAAAACCTTTAGAAGTACGTATGGGTGCTGGTAAAGGTGCGGTTGAAGGCTGGATAGCAGTTGTTAAACCTGGTAGAATTTTATTCGAAGTAGCTGGTGTACCTGAAGAAGTTGCTCGTGAAGCATTACGTTTAGCAAGTCACAAACTTCCAGTAAAATCTAAGTTTGTAAAACGTGAAGAATTGGGTGGTGAAACAAATGAAAGCTAAGGAAATTAGAGACTTAACCACTTCAGAAATCGAAGAACAAATCAAATCTTCAAAAGAAGAGCTTTTTAACCTACGCTTTCAGTTAGCTACAGGTCAATTAGAGGAAACGGCACGTATTCGCACAGTAAGAAAAACGATTGCACGTCTAAAAACTGTTGCTCGTGAAAGAGAAATTGAACAAAGCAAGGCTAATCAATAATAATTGAAAGAGGAGGTTACAAAAGTGAGCGAAAGAAACGATCGTAAAGTTTATGTAGGTAGAGTTGTTTCAGATAAAATGGACAAAACAATCACTGTTTTAGTGGAAACTTACAAAACACACAAATTATACGGCAAACGAGTAAAATACTCTAAAAAATATAAAACTCATGATGAAAACAATTCAGCTAAATTAGGAGACATTGTTAAAATTCAAGAAACTCGTCCTTTATCAGCAACAAAACGTTTTCGTTTAGTAGAAATTGTTGAAGAGTCAGTAATTATTTAATCAAGATTAGAGATAAGGGAGGTTTAACGAATGATCCAACAAGAAACACGTTTAAAAGTAGCAGACAACTCTGGTGCTCGTGAAGTTCTTACAATTAAAGTATTAGGTGGATCTGGTCGCAAAACAGCGAACATTGGTGATATCATTGTATGTACTGTTAAAAATGCAACACCAGGTGGCGTTGTCAAAAAAGGTGACGTTGTAAAAGCTGTTGTAGTTCGTACAAAATCAGGTGTTCGTCGTGAAGACGGTTCATATATTAAATTTGACGAAAATGCATGTGTTATCATCCGTGATGACAAAGGCCCACGTGGTACTCGTATCTTTGGTCCTGTTGCTCGTGAATTACGTGAAGGAAACTTCATGAAAATTGTATCACTAGCTCCAGAAGTACTATAATACCAATCAAATAAATTAACATAATTTAAGGAGGTGCCTACATGCATATCAAAAAAGGTGACAACGTAAAAGTTATCGCAGGTAAAGACAAAGGTAAAGAAGGTAAAGTAGTAGCTACTGAACCTAAAAAAGACCGTGTCGTTGTGGAAGGTGTTAACGTTATAAAAAAACACCAAAAACCAACTCAATTAAACCCTGAAGGTGGAATTCTAGAAACAGAGGCAGCAATCCATGTTTCTAACGTACAATTATTAGATCCTAAAACAAATGAACCTACACGTGTAGGATATAAAACAGTTGATGGTAAAAAAGTTCGTATCGCTAAAAAATCAGGCGAAGAAATTAAAGCTAATAATTAATAACTAGTTGAAAGGAGGATCCACTTTGAACCGTTTAAAAGAAAGATTTAATACAGAAGTTACTGAAAACTTAGTGAAAAAATTCAATTATAGTTCAGTAATGGAAGTACCAAAAATTGAAAAAATAGTTGTAAATATGGGTGTAGGTGACGCAGTTCAAAATTCTAAAGTATTAGACAATGCTGTTGAAGAGTTAGAATTGATCACTGGTCAAAAACCATTAGTAACAAAAGCTAAAAAATCAGTTGCAACATTCCGTTTACGTGAAGGTATGCCAATCGGTGCGAAAGTCACTCTTCGCGGAGAAAGAATGTATGAATTCTTAGACAAACTCATTGCAGTTTCATTACCACGTGTACGTGACTTCCAAGGTGTTTCTAAAACAGCTTTTGATGGTCGTGGAAATTACACACTTGGTGTTAAAGAACAATTAATTTTCCCAGAAATTGACTACGATAAAGTAACAAAAGTTAGAGGAATGGATATTGTTATCGTAACAACTGCTAACACTGACGAGGAAGCTCGTGAATTGTTAACAAACTTCGGTATGCCATTTCGTAAATAATCTCTAAAAGGAGGCTAATAAAGTGGCTAAAACTTCAATGGTTGCTAAGCAACAAAAAAAACAAAAATTCGCTGTACGTGAATATACTCGTTGTGAACGCTGTGGTCGTCCACATTCAGTGTATCGTAAATTTAAACTATGCCGTATTTGTTTCCGTGAATTAGCTTACAAAGGTCAGATTCCTGGCGTACGTAAAGCTAGCTGGTAATAATAAGAGTCTGAAAGGAGGCAACAATCAATGACAATGACAGATCCAATCGCAGATATGCTTACTCGTGTAAGAAACGCTAATATGGTTCGCCACGAGAAATTAGAATTACCTGCGTCTAATATTAAAAAAGAAATTGCTGAAATCTTAAAGAGTGAAGGTTTCATTAAAAATGTTGAATATGTAGAAGACGATAAACAAGGTGTTATTCGTTTGTTCTTGAAATATGGTCAAAACAATGAACGTGTTATCACAGGTTTAAAACGTATTTCTAAACCAGGTTTACGTGTTTACGCTAAAGCAAATGAAGTGCCAAAAGTATTAAATGGCTTAGGTATTGCATTAGTTTCAACTTCTGAAGGTGTAATCACTGATAAAGAAGCAAGAAAACGTAATGTTGGTGGAGAAATTATCGCATACGTTTGGTAATAAATAATAAGGAGGTGCCATAACATGAGTCGTGTTGGTAAGAAAATTATTGACATTCCTAGTGACGTAACAGTAACTTTTGACGGAAGTCATGTGACTGTAAAAGGTCCAAAAGGTGAATTAGAAAGAACTTTAAATGAAAGAATGACATTTAAACAAGAAGAAAACACTGTTGAAGTTGTAAGACCATCTGATTCTAAAGAAGATAGAACAGATCATGGTACAACTCGTGCTTTATTAAATAATATGGTACTAGGTGTTTCTCAAGGTTACGAAAAAACACTTGAGCTTGTTGGTGTAGGTTACCGTGCACAAATGCAAGGTAAAGATTTAGTACTTAATGTTGGATACTCTCACCCAGTTGAAATTAAAGCAGAAGAAGGCATTACTTTCGCTGTTGAGAAAAATACAACTGTTAAAGTATCTGGTGTTTCTAAAGAACAAGTTGGTGCGATTGCTTCTAACATACGTTCTGTAAGACCTCCAGAACCTTATAAAGGTAAAGGTATTCGCTACCAAGGTGAATATGTACGCCGTAAAGAAGGTAAAACTGGTAAATAATAGATAACACTCTAAAGAAAGGAGTATTGAAATGATCAGTAAAATTGATAAAAACAAAGTACGTTTGAAAAGACATGCTCGTGTTCGTACTAAATTATCAGGTACAGCTGAAAAGCCACGTTTAAATGTGTATCGTTCAAACAAACACATCTATGCACAAATTATTGATGACGTTAAAGGCGTAACACTTGCTCAAGCATCATCACAAGATAAAGATATTGCAAACACATCAGCTTCAAAAGTTGACTTAGCAACTACTGTAGGTCAAGAAATTGCTAAAAAAGCTAACGATAAAGGTATTAAAGAAATCGTGTTCGATCGCGGAGGATATTTATACCACGGACGTGTTAAAGCTTTAGCTGATGCTGCAAGAGAAAATGGATTAGAATTTTAATTTAAAGGAGGGACACATTCATGGCTCGTAGAGAAGAAGAAACTAAAGAATTTGAAGAACGCGTTGTTACGATTAACCGTGTTGCTAAAGTTGTAAAAGGTGGTCGTCGTTTCCGTTTCACTGCATTAGTGGTTGTTGGAGATAAAAATGGTCGTGTAGGTTTCGGTACTGGTAAAGCGCAAGAGGTACCAGAAGCTATCAAAAAAGCTGTTGAAGCAGCTAAAAAAGATTTAGTAGTTGTTCCACGTGTAGAAGGTACGACTCCTCATACTATCACTGGTCAATATGGCTCAGGTAGCGTATTTATGAAACCAGCAGCACCTGGTACAGGAGTTATCGCTGGTGGGCCAGTTCGTGCTGTATTAGAGTTAGCAGGAATTACTGATATCTTAAGTAAATCTTTAGGATCAAATACTCCTATTAATATGGTTCGTGCGACTATCAACGGTTTACAAAACTTAAAAAATGCAGAAGATGTTGCTAAATTACGTGGCAAATCTGTAGAAGAATTATACAATTAAGGAGGGAAAATAAGTTATGGCTAAATTACAAATTACCCTCACTCGTAGTGTTATTGGTCGTCCTGAAACACAACGTAAAACTGTTGAAGCTTTAGGTCTTAAAAAGACTAATAGTTCAGTAGTTGTTGAAGATAACCCTGCAATTCGTGGGCAAATCAACAAAGTTAAGCATTTATTAACAATTGAAGAAAAATAATTAAGGAGGTGCCGAAATGAAATTACATGAGTTAAAAGCAGCTGAAGGATCACGTCGTGTACGTAACCGTGTAGGTCGTGGTGCTGCAACTGGTAACGGTAAAACAAGTGGCCGTGGTCAAAAAGGTCAAAAAGCACGTTCAGGTGGTAAAGTAAGACCAGGATTTGAAGGTGGACAATTACCTTTATTCCGTCGTTTGCCTAAACGTGGTTTCACTAACATTAACCGTAAAGAATATGCTATTGTTAACTTAGACCAACTCAATAAATTTGAAGATGGTACTGAAGTTACTCCAGCTTTATTAGTAGAATCTGGTGTTGTTAAGAATGAAAAATCTGGTATCAAAGTACTAGGTAACGGTTCACTAGACAAGAAATTAACAGTGAAAGCTCATAAATTCTCAGCTTCAGCAGCAGAAGCTATTGATGCAAAAGGTGGAGCACACGAGGTGATCTAATGTTTCAAACGTTTGTACGTTTCTTTACAACTAAAGAAGTACGAAACAAGATTTTCTTCACTCTAGCAATGTTAGTTATTTTTAAAATAGGAACGTATATTCCTGCTCCAGGAGTTAATCCTGAAGCCTTCAATCATCCACAGGGATCTCAAGGTGCCACTGAGTTATTAAATACTTTTGGTGGCGGTGCCTTGAAACGTTTCTCAATATTTGCGATGGGAATCATGCCTTATATCACTGCGTCCATCGTCATGCAATTACTGCAAATGGATATTGTTCCTAAATTTACAGAGTGGGCAAAACAAGGTGAAATGGGTAGAAGAAAAATTAATAACGTAACTCGTTATTTTGCTATAATTTTAGCTTTTATCCAATCTATAGGTATGGCTTTCCAATTTAATAACTATCTCAAAGGACAACTTATTATAGAACAGTCCGTTATGAGTTATTTATTAATTGCAGTTGTATTAACAGCGGGAACAGCTTTCTTAATTTGGCTTGGTGACCAAATCACACAGTTTGGTGTTGGTAACGGTATTTCTCTTATCATCTTTGCAGGTATATTATCAACTTTACCTTCAAGTCTAGAACAATTTGCACAATCAGTGTTTGTTGGTCAAGACGATACTTCACTCGCTTGGCTGAAAATACTAGGATTGATAGTAGCGTTGATTTTACTAACAGTAGGCGCAATATTTGTTCTTGAAGCTAAACGTAAAATACCTATTCAATATGCAAAGAAACAATCTGCTCAACGATTAGGTTCACAAGCAACTTATCTACCTTTGAAAGTTAACTCTGCCGGTGTTATTCCAGTAATCTTTGCGATGGCATTTTTCTTGTTACCAAGAACATTGACTTTATTCTTCCCGAAAGCAGAATGGGCACAGAATATTGCTGATACTGCCAACCCGTCAAGTAATATTGGAATGATTATTTATGTGGTTTTAATTATTGCATTTGCATATTTTTATGCTTTTGTACAAGTTAATCCAGAGAAAATGGCAGATAACCTTAAAAAACAAGGTAGTTATGTCCCAGGAATTAGACCTGGTGAACAAACAAAAAAATATATTACTAGAGTACTTTATAGATTGACTTTTGTTGGTTCAATTTTCTTAGCGGCTATAGCTATTTTACCTATAATTGCGACTAAATTTATGGGCTTACCACAATCAATTCAAATTGGTGGTACGAGTCTTTTGATTGTAATTGGTGTAGCTATTGAAACTATGAAAACTTTAGAAGCACAAGTCACTCAAAAAGAATATAAAGGCTTTGGTGGTAGATAATTTGTAGGAGGGCATTTATGAATATCATTTTAATGGGCTTACCTGGTGCAGGTAAAGGGACTCAGGCGAGTGAAATTGTTAAGAAATTCCCAATACCACATATTTCTACTGGTGACATGTTCAGAAAAGCGATTAAAGATGAAACAGATTTAGGAAAAGAAGCTAAATCATATATGGATCGTGGAGAATTAGTTCCTGATGAAGTTACTGTAGGTATCGTTAAAGAAAGAATTTCTGAAGACGATGCAAAAAAAGGATTCTTGTTAGATGGATTCCCAAGAACTATAGATCAAGCTGAGTCATTAAGTCAAATTATGTCTGAGCTTGATAGAGAAATTGATGCTGTCATTAATATCGAAGTTCCTGAGGAAGAATTAATGAATCGTCTTACAGGTCGTCGTATCTGTGAGAAATGTGGTACAACATATCATCTTGTATTTAATCCTCCAAAGGTTGATGGTATATGTGATATCGATGGTGGAAAGTTATATCAACGCGAAGATGACAACCCAGAAACAGTATCTAATCGTTTGAGCGTTAATGTTAAACAATCTAAGCCTATTTTAGAATATTACAACAACAAAGGCGTCTTGAAAAACATTGATGGTTCAAAAGATATTGACGAAGTAACCAAAGATGTCATTGATATTTTAGATCATTTATAATAGATCAACACTATACGATCTATGTTTCAGTGAGTATTAGAGTTAAATTTAATAGAATGAGTGACAAATAACGATATTTAATTCCCGTATTTTTGTTGAACTTATATTAAACCATCACGAATAGATTCGTATCGTTAAGTTGTCTATTGACGATTACCTTACTATTGCAAAAAGGGGGAAGTTAATCAATGGCTAAACAAGATGTAATTGAATTAGAAGGTACAGTACTAGATACTTTACCAAACGCAATGTTTAAAGTAGAATTAGAAAATGGTCATGAGATTTTAGCTCACGTAAGTGGTAAAATCAGAATGAATTACATTCGTATTCTACCTGGCGACAAAGTAACTGTTGAGATGTCTCCGTATGATTTATCGCGCGGTAGAATTACTTATCGTTATAAATAATCGTCACTCCATAATATAGGGAGGTATAAAAATGAAAGTAAGACCATCAGTAAAACCAATATGCGAAAAATGCAAAGTCATTAAACGTAAAGGTAAAGTAATGGTAATTTGTGATAATCCAAAACACAAACAAAGACAAGGTTAATAAAAGAGAGGTGTAAATTAATATGGCACGTATTGCAGGAGTGGATATTCCACGTGAAAAACGCATTGTTATCTCATTAACATACGTATATGGTATTGGTACTTCAACTGCTAATAAAATTGTAGAAGAAGCTAACGTATCAGCAGATACTCGCGTTAAAGATTTAACTGACGATGAATTAGGTCGTATCCGTGAAGTTGTAGATGGTTACAAAGTAGAAGGTGACTTACGCCGTGAACAAAACTTAAACATTAAACGTTTAATGGAAATTTCATCATACCGTGGAATTCGTCATCGTCGTGGCTTACCAGTTCGTGGACAAAAAACTAAAAACAATGCTCGTACACGTAAAGGTCCAGTTAAAACAGTAGCTAATAAGAAAAAATAATAGGTAAAGGAGGCAAAATTTAATGGCACGTAAACAAGTATCTCGTAAACGTAGAGTGAAAAAGAATATTGAAAATGGTGTAGCTCACATCCGTTCAACATTCAATAATACTATCGTAACTATCACTGATGAATTCGGTAATGCATTATCTTGGTCATCAGCTGGTGCATTAGGATTCAAAGGATCAAAAAAATCAACTCCATTTGCAGCTCAAATGGCTTCAGAAACTGCTTCTAAAACAGCTATGGAACATGGCTTGAAAACAGTAGAAGTAACAGTAAAAGGACCTGGTCCAGGCCGTGAATCTGCTATCCGTGCACTACAATCTGCAGGTTTAGAAGTAACTGCAATCAGAGACGTTACTCCAGTACCACACAACGGTTGTCGTCCACCAAAACGTCGTCGCGTATAATTTTTAAATGTATTGTTACAAGTCACTGAGCAAACAGTTTAAATCTAGTCGACGTATTTAAGGAGGATATTTGTAAATGATAGAAATTGAAAAACCTAGAATTGAGACAATTGAAGTTAGTGAAGATGCTAAATTCGGTAAATTCGTTGTTGAACCACTTGAACGTGGCTATGGTACTACACTAGGAAACTCCTTACGTCGTATCCTACTATCTTCATTACCAGGTGCAGCCGTTAAGTACATCGAGATTGAAGGAGTTTTACACGAATTTTCAGCAGTAGATAATGTAGTAGAAGATGTTTCAACAATCATTATGAACATTAAAAAACTTGCATTGAAAATTTACTCTGAAGAAGATAAAACTTTAGAAATTGATGTAAAAGATGAAGGCGAAGTAACTGCAAGTGACATTACTCACGACAGTGATGTTGAGATTTTAAATCCAGAACTTAAAATCGCAACAGTGTCTAAAGGTGGACATCTTAAAGTGCGTCTTGTTGCTAATAAGGGTAGAGGTTACGCATTAGCTGAACAAAATAATACTAGTGATTTACCAATTGGTGTAATTCCTGTTGATTCACTATATTCACCTGTTGAACGTGTAAACTATACAGTTGAAAATACACGTGTAGGTCAAAGTAGTGATTTTGATAAATTAACTTTAGATGTTTGGACAAATGGTTCAATCACACCACAAGAGTCAGTATCATTAGCAGCTAAAATAATGACTGAACACTTGAATATCTTTGTAAGTCTAACTGATGAGGCTCAAAACGCTGAAATCATGATTGAAAAAGAAGAAGATCAAAAAGAAAAAGTACTTGAAATGTCTATTGAAGAATTAGACTTATCCGTACGTTCTTATAACTGCTTAAAACGCGCAGGAATCAATTCTGTACAAGAGTTAGCTGATAAATCTGAAGCTGACATGATGAAAGTGCGTAATTTAGGTCGTAAATCTCTAGAAGAAGTAAAATATAAATTAGAAGATTTAGGATTAGGATTAAGAAAAGAAGATTGATAAAGGAGGTTAACTCATGGGTTACAGAAAATTAGGTCGTACTTCTGATCAACGTAAAGCAATGTTACGTGACTTAGCAACTTCATTAATCGTTAGTGAACGCATCGAGACAACTGAAGCTCGTGCTAAAGAAGTTCGTAGTTTAGTAGAGAAATTGATCACACTTGGTAAAAAAGGTGATTTAGCATCTCGTCGTAATGCTGCTAAAACTTTACGTAATGTTGAAATTTTAAATGAAGATGACTCTACACAAACTGCTCTTCAAAAATTATTTGGTGAAATCGCTGAACGTTATAGTGAACGTCAAGGTGGTTACACTCGTATTCTTAAAGTAGGCCCTCGTCGTGGTGACGGCGCTGAATCAGTAATTATTGAATTAGTTTAATCTAGTTTTAAGACACAAGTTATAACTTAGTTGTCTAACCTTAATAAATACACACTTACTACTTATATATAAAGCAAATGAGTGCAACGATAATGTTTGCCACATACAAATATTGTCTAGCTCAGAGTACCCCATCCAACTAAATAATTATTTAAGCGTGAACTCAACATTTGATGGGGTGCGCGCTTTTTTATTTAAGCTATAGTTAATAACACTATAGCTTTTTTTATAATTCATATTACAAATGATTAAATTATACATATCTGATATACAGTCAATTTGAATTATTGTAGAATGTTTAGTGATATAAAAATATTAGGAGTGATTAATGTGAATGAGTCAAATCCTATCATTGAATTTAAAGATGTATCATTTCAATATCAAAGTGACGCTGCTTTCACATTAAATCGCGTTTCATTTTCAATACCAGCTGGACAATGGACTTCAATTGTAGGTCACAATGGCTCAGGAAAATCTACTATTGCTAAACTTATGGTAGGTATAGAAGAACCAAGTGAAGGACAAATTCTATTCCAAAATCTACCAATAGACTCTCAGAATAAGCGAGAAGTGAGGAAACATATCGGAATTGTTTTTCAAAATCCTGATAATCAATTTGTAGGTTCTATAGTTAAATTTGATGTTGCTTTTGGTCTTGAAAACCAACTTGTTCCTTATAAAGTAATGGTATCTAAAGTTAATCAAGTATTAACCGAAGTCGATATGATAAATAAAGCAGATGATGAACCCCATTCACTTTCAGGAGGACAGAAACAACGTGTTGCCATTGCTGGGGTACTTGCACTTAATCCTGATGTGCTGATTTTAGATGAAACGACAACGATGCTAGATCCTCACGGAAAGTCATCTTTACTTAACCTTGTAAATGAAGTTAAAGTGAATAATAATGTTACAATTATTTCAATCACTCATGATTTAGATGAAGCAATGCATGCTGATCAAATCATTGTATTGAATAAAGGAACTGTTTTTAAACAAGGAACACCTCAAGATATTTTTAAGTACGAAGAGGCACTAATATCAGTTGGATTGGACTTACCATTTCCTTTGAAAATGAATCGACTTTTAGGTTTTGATTCAACTTATGTAACTTATGAAGGGTTGATTAAAAAATTATGAGTATACAATTTAATCAAGTGAGTTATATTTATCAACAAGGCACACCTTATGAATTTGAAGCTATTAAAGACATTTCACTAACTCTTGAACAGGGCAAGTATTATGCAATTATTGGTCAAACTGGAAGTGGGAAATCCACCCTGATTCAACATTTGAATGCTTTATTAAAGCCCACTACAGGTTCAGTCAACATTAATGGTTTAGAAGTTACAAGTAAAACTAAAGACAAGCACTTACGTTACATAAGAAAAGAAGTAGGTGTAGTATTTCAATTTCCAGAATCCCAATTATTTGAAGATAGTGTTGAAAAAGAAATTGAGTTTGGACCTAAAAATTTTAATATGAACCTAAAAAATGTTAAAGATAAAGCTTTTCAACTTCTTCTTGAATTAGGCTTTTCAAGAAATGTGATGTCATCCTCTCCATTTCAAATGTCGGGAGGACAAATGAGAAAAATAGCCATTGTTTCCATTTTGGCTATGGATCCACAAGTAATTATTTTAGATGAACCGACTGCTGGGTTAGACCCGAATAGTAAACACCAGGTCATGTCTTTAATAAAGAAAATACAAATAGAAGAAAATAAAACGATTATTCTTGTCTCACATGATATGGATGATGTAGCACGTTATTCAGATGAAGTTGTAGTAATGAATAAAGGGACGATAGTAGAAAAATCAAATCCTAGAAATTTATTTAATCAGAAGTCACGTTTATTAAAATGGCATATTGATTTACCTAAAGTGGTGAAATTACAGAAAGATATCGAAAAAAAGTATAATATCTTATTTCCACAACTTGCTTTGAATGAAGAAGAGTTTGTGAAGTTGTATAAGGAGTGGCATCATGAAAAATAAATTAATCATTGGACGATATCTTCCCCTACAATCAATTGTTCATCAGCTTGATCCAAGGGCTAAGTTAATATTTGTCTTCTTTTTTATTATTTTAATTTTCTTTTGTCATTCATTAGGTACATATGCATGGTTGTTTCTTTTTTTAATCCTATTTATCAAGTTAGCACGCATTCCTTTTTGGTTTTTAATTAAAGGATTAACACCTATCTTTTTCTTCTTGATTTTCACTTTTTCTATGCATGTATTATTTACTAATGGAGGTATCATATTATTTCAATGGAAATTTATCACTATTGAATCAAATGGTGTTATGGAAGGGATTTATATATCATTAAGATTAATTTTTATAGTTATGATTGCAACAATCATGACACTTTCGACTAGTCCGATTGATTTAACAGATGCTTTTGAAAAATTATTTGCACCTCTAAAAGTGATTAAAGTACCAGTACATCAGTTGAGTATGATGATGTCAATTGCTCTAAGGTTTATACCAACGTTAATGGACGAATTAGAAAAAATTATACTTGCTCAAAAATCTAGAGGATCAGAAATAAGTTCAGGAGGTTTAATAACACGAATTAGAGCTTTTATACCTATCATGATTCCATTATTTATTTCTGCCTTTCAAAGAGCAGAAGAACTAGCTATAGCAATGGAAGTCAGAGGTTATGATATTAACATCAAACGAACAAGCTATAGGTTATTGCATTGGCAATATAAAGACACAATAACAGTCTTACTTTTAATACCTATCGCTACTATATTATTTATTTTAAAATTTTCAGGAGTGTAAATATTGCGTATATTAGTTGAAATCGCTTATCAAGGTAACCAATTTTTAGGTTTTCAAATTCAGCAACAAGGACGAACTGTTCAACAACAATTTGAAAAGATCCTCAAACGAATGCATAAACATCATGTACGAATTCATCCTTCAAGCCGAACAGACAGGGGTGTGCATGCGTATCAGCAATTCTTTCATTTCGATACCGAATTGAAAATTGATAACAAACAATGGCAATATGCGATGAATCGAGCTTTACCAGATGATATTTACGTTAAAAATGTACGAAATGTCGACGAGTATTTTCATTGTCGATATGACTGCGTAGGCAAACGCTATCGTTACAAAGTTTATCAAGGTAATCATCGAAATCCTTTTAAGAGTGGTACCGAAACGTTTGTTTATGAAACATTAGACTATGATAAAATGAACAAAGCTGCTCAAGAATTTATAGGTACACATGATTTTACCGGTTTTTGTTCACAGAAAACAGAAGTTGAAAGCAAAGTAAGAACACTCTATCAGAGTGAAATTGTTGCTACTAAAGAGGGATTTGATTACGTCGTAACAGGTTCTGGATTTCTTTATAATATGGTCCGTGTATTGGTAGCTTTCTTAATTGAAGTAGGAAAAGGAAAGCGTGAACCTAATGACGTCCCTAAGCTCTTAGAGGACAGAAATAGAAATAATGTGCCTCTTACAGCTCCACCTGACGGATTATATTTAGAAAAGATTTATTTAAGCCCAGAAGAATTGATACAAGAATATGGGAAAGATATAAAAATACACTACAAAAAATCGTTGGAAAAACACTAATTGTCATTGACAAAAGTACTGTGAAATTATATGATTATTAACGGTATTGTTTTATATCACCCCACGATAAGCCCCGGAAACTTATTGTGTTACAAGATATATAAGCAAAGCAGAACAACAGTTAATGAAATAAATGAAATCTTACGCTTTTAAATCGTAACAATAATGATAGTTGTTAGTGCAATAAACATAGGTTCGAATGTGATTTATTCGCACTGCAATAATGAACGAAGCATTTATTTTTAGGAGGACAATTATTATGCGTCAAACATTTATGGCAAATGAATCAAACATTGAGCGCAAATGGTATGTTATTGATGCTGAAGGCCAAACATTAGGTCGTTTATCATCAGAAGTAGCTGCTATATTACGCGGTAAAAATAAAGTAACTTACACACCACACGTTGATACTGGTGATTATGTAATTATCATTAATGCATCTAAAATTGAATTTACTGGTAACAAAGAACAAGATAAAATGTACCACCGTCATTCAAATCACCCAGGTGGTTTAAAATCAATCTCTGCTGGTGAATTAAAAAGAACAAATCCTGAACGTTTATTAGAAACTTCAATTAAAGGTATGTTACCAAGTACACGCTTAGGTGAAAAACAAGGTAAAAAATTATTTGTATATGGTGGCGCTGAACATCCACACGCTGCACAACAACCAGAAAACTACGAGTTACGTGGTTAATTAGAAGGAGGAAATTACATTGGCACAAGTTGAATATAAAGGCACAGGCCGTCGTAAAAACTCAGTAGCACGTGTACGTTTAGTACCTGGCGAAGGTAACATTACTGTTAACGAACGTGATGTACGTGACTACTTACCATTCGAATCATTAATTTTAGACTTAAATCAACCATTTGATGTTACTGAAACTAAAGGTAACTATGATGTTTTAGTTAACGTACATGGTGGTGGATTTACTGGACAAGCTCAAGCAATCCGACATGGAATTGCACGTGCTTTATTAGAAGCAGATCCTGAATACAGAGGTTCTTTAAAACGCGCTGGATTACTTACTCGTGATCCACGTATGAAAGAACGTAAAAAACCAGGTCTTAAAAAAGCACGTCGTTCTCCACAATTCTCAAAACGTTAATTTTTGGCGAACAACATTTACACTTCCCATTTATTGGGAAGTGTTTTTTATAATTAAAGACTGGGACAATTAAATGTCCCAGTCTTTATTGTTACGTAGGATTTAGATTATTCAATTAAAAAGCACACCATATTCAAGCTTTTTCAATACTATGCTATGCCCTAAAATAAGGAAGTGTCATCAAGAAATTCTACCGACTTGACGTGTTTGATTTTGGAGCATGAGTAGTGGATTTTGAACTTAATTTGACTTCTATATTACTTAACTATTACTATTTACAATTTCTTCTATAACACTAGTCATGTCATCGTGTATAACTAGGCTAGCTGTATGATCATATGGAGTTGCATCTCTATTGATGATAACTAGGTTGTCACCTTTAAATTCTGATACAAAACCAGCAGCAGGCTGTACAACAAGTGATGAACCTAATACGATGAGTGTATCTGCATGTTGAATTTTATCTAATGCCTTGAAGACTGTTTTTTGATTTAACATCTCGCCGTATAAAACAATATCAGGTCTGATGACAATACCACATTTTTCACAATATTTGAGATGATGTGTCATGACATATGATTTTGAGTACTCCTCATAACAGTTAATACAATAAAAGCGATTAAGTGTGCCGTGTAGCTCATCAATATTGTGACTTCCTGCATCTTCATGTAAACCATCTATATTTTGAGTGATGACGCCAAGTGATTTTTGTTGATTTTCTAGTTGTGCTATCCATTGATGAACAATATTAGGTTTTTTATCAGCAATTAAAAGTCTTTCATGATAAAAGTTTATAAAACTTTCTTTATTATCATGTAAATGATCAATGCTAAGCAAATACTCTGGAGACTGTCCATCCTTTGATATTTCATCATACAAGCCACCCATTGAGCGAAAATCTGGAATTCCGCTTGCAACTGAAACACCAGCTCCTGTAAAGAAAACAATTTGATTAGAGTTGTTTACGATATCTTTTAACTGTTGAATATCTGTTTTTTTCATTTGTTTTCACCTCATTATCATAGATATTATGTAAGTACTCATTTATTATCAACTACAATATAATTTAATATTAAAGAATTCATGTTATGATTTAAAGTAATGATAGAAGGTATTTCTAACTTTTTAATGAAAATCGGTAGTATTTTTGAAAAATCAAAATAATTATATAAAAAAATGTGATATTTAAAATATACAATATCGATTTTAAATTTGTATGATAGTAAATGATAAACTTCTAAAATAATGAAACTGTTTCAATATTATGATATATAGTAATTATAGGAAGTGAATAAATCAATGAACAAATATGATAGATTAGATGAAATCACAAAATTAGTAAATAAAAGAGGTTCTGTAAGAACAAACGAAATTGTCGAAGATCTAAATGTTTCAGATATGACTGTGCGCCGTGATCTTGCTGAGCTCGAAGAAAAAGGTGTTCTCACTAAAATACATGGTGGCGCTCGTAGTAATTCAGCTTTCCAATATAAAGAAATGTCGCATCAAGAAAAACATACACGTTTTATTGAAGAAAAACGATTTATAGCAAAGAATGCAGTAGATTTAATTGAAGATGGAGATACTATTTTCTTAGGTCCTGGTACTACGGTTCAAAAATTAGCTGAAGAAATAAATCATTATTCATTAACGATTATTACTAATTGTTTACCAGTATTTAATATATTAATGAAAAAACAAACGTTACATTTCAGAGTCTATTTATTAGGTGGAGAAATGCGTGATTTAACTGAAGCATTTGTAGGTGAGATGACAAATCAATTATTAAGTCAACTAAGATTTAGTAAAATGTTTTTTAGTAGTAATGGTGTTAAAGATGGTCTAGCTATGACATCCTCAATAGAAGAGGCTTATACGCAACAAATTGCACTTAGCCATTCGTTGGAAAAATATTTATTGATTGACTCTTCAAAAATTGGTAAGGATGATTTTTCATCATTTTGTGAGCTTCGTGAACTCAATGCAGTTTTAACAGATAATAATGACTTGGAAAAGAAAGAAAAAATAGAATCATATGTTGAGGTTATTAGTTAATGTCGTTAACATATTGCCTTTAAAGTGATCATAAAGATTATGTCAATTAAACATTATTATAAAGTAATAAAATCAAGTGATAAGAATTGTAAAATTAAATATCTAGTTTAAGTAAAAACAGCAATAAATTTTTAAAATTTATTGCTGTTTTTTTGTTTAAATAAACATTTTACATGGAGAAAAACAACAATTTCTCTTTAAATCAACATGTATCAAACAAAATTACGTGACAATTGTTTGATATGTGTTGATTATTTGTTTGAATATGTTTATAATTTAGGTGTAAAGATTTGAAAGCGCTTTTTCAAAAATACATGTGTTTAAACACCTTAATTCAAAAAAGGAGACTTATTATGACGATTATTATTGGTTCAGATGTAGATGGCAAACGCTTAAAAGAATTAATTAAAGCTTATTTGGAAGACAACGATTATGATGTTTTAGATGTCACAGAAGGAAAAGATTTAGACTTTGTTGATTCTACAGTCTCTGTAGCTAAAGAAGTTCAAAAGTCCGACGACAATCTAGGTATTGCTATAGATGCCTATGGTGCAGGTAGTTTTATTGTTGCAACTAAAATTAAGGGAATGATTGCGGCTGAGGTTTCAGATGAGCGTTCAGCTTACATGACACGTAGTCATAATAATGCACGCATGATTACTATGGGAGCCGAAATTGTTGGAGATACGCTCGCTAAAAATGTCGCAAAAGAATTTGTCAATGGTCATTACGATGGTGGACGTCATCAAATCCGCGTAGATATGTTAAATAAAATGTGTTAATAGGAGGAATAAAAATGAAAATTGCAATAGGTTGCGATCATATTGTTACTGATACAAAAATGGAAGTTTCACAACACTTAAAATCACAGGGACACGAAGTGATAGATGTTGGAACTTATGATTTTACACGTACACATTATCCGATTTATGGAAAAAAGGTAGGAGAAAAAGTTGCGAGTGGTGAAGCAGATTTAGGTGTATGTATTTGTGGCACTGGTGTAGGAATTAGTAACGCTGCAAACAAAGTACCTGGTGTTAGAACTGCTTTAGTTAGAGATATGACATCAGCGCTTTATTCTAAAGAAGAGTTAAATGCAAATGTTGTAAGTTTTGGCGGTAAGGTAGCAGGTGAATTATTTATTTTCGACATCGTTGATGCATTCATTGAGGCAGAGTACAAACCTACTGAGGAAAATAAAAAATTAATTGCTAAAATCAATCATTTAGAAGCACATAACAATGACCAAACTGATCCACATTTCTTCGATGAGTTCTTAGAAAAATGGAATAAAGGTGAATATCACGATTAAGGATGATGTCCAATGATTTTAACATTAACTTTAAATCCCTCAGTTGATATATCTTATCCTTTAGATCAGTTTAATTTAGATACTGTTAATAGGGTATCTCAAACAAGCAAAACAGCAGGCGGTAAAGGATTAAATGTTACTAGAGTATTGTCTGAATTTGGTGAAGACGTAATAGCAAGTGGTTTTTTAGGTGGAGCATTAGGTCAATATATTGAAGAACAAATAGAAACTACTCGTATTAAACAAGCATTTTTCAAAATCAAAGGCGAAACACGAAATTGTATTGCGATACTACATGAGGGACAACAAACTGAGATCCTTGAAAAGGGTCCCACGATTGAACTTAACGAATCAGAGGAATTCAAGTCACATCTATTAAAACTTTTCAAAGAAACTGATGTGGCTGTTATGTCTGGTAGTCTGCCCAAAGGACTTAATACTGATTATTATACGGATATTGTGAGATTAGCAAAAGAACAAGGAATTTTGACCATTTTAGATAGCTCTGGTCAATCACTTGAGGAAGTTCTTATTAGTAATGTGAAACCTACAGTAATTAAACCTAATATAGATGAATTATCACAGTTTTTAAAATACAAAGTAACAAGTGATATTAAAGAATTGAAAACGGCAGTAAGTCAGCCAATATTTAATGATATTGAATGGATTATTGTTTCATTGGGCAGTGAAGGTGCTTTTGCAAAACATAATCATAAATTTTACAAGGTGAATATCCCCAACATTAAAGTAGTTAATCCTGTTGGATCAGGAGATTCCACCGTAGCAGGTATTGCTTCTGCACTCATTCATCAACAAACCGATGAAGAGTTATTAAAAAAAGCAAATGCATTCGGAATGCTAAATGCAATGGAACAACAAACAGGTCATATTAATACAGATAAATTTGACGAAATATTCAAACAAATAGAAGTTATAGAGGTGTAATTTATGACAAAATCACAACAAAAAGTGTCATCAATTGAGAAATTAAGTAATCAAGAAGGTATTATTTCAGCTTTAGCATTTGATCAACGTGGTGCATTAAAAAGAATGATGGCAGAACATCAATCTGAAACACCAACAGTAGAGCAAATAGAACAATTAAAAGTACTTGTTTCCGAAGAATTAACTCAATATGCGTCTTCAATTTTATTGGATCCAGAATATGGTTTACCAGCATCGGATGCTCGAAATAATGACTGCGGACTATTACTTGCATACGAAAAAACTGGATATGATGTGAATGCGAAAGGTCGCTTGCCAGATTGCTTGGTAGAATGGTCTGCGAAACGTTTGAAAGAGCAAGGGGCCAATGCAGTTAAATTTTTACTTTATTATGATGTAGATGACACAGAAGAAATTAATATACAAAAGAAAGCATATATTGAAAGAATTGGTTCAGAATGTGTTGCCGAAGATATTCCTTTCTTCTTGGAAGTTTTAACATATGACGACAATATTCCTGACAATAAAAGTGCAGAATTCGCTAAAGTCAAGCCACATAAAGTTAATGAAGCAATGAAGTTATTCTCTGAAGATCGTTTTAATGTGGATGTACTTAAAGTAGAAGTACCTGTGAATATGAATTTTGTGGAAGGATTTTCAGAAGGAGAAGTTGTCTATACTAAAGAAGAAGCTGCACAACATTTCCGTGATCAAGATGAAGCTACTCACTTACCATATATTTATTTAAGTGCAGGTGTATCAGCGGAATTGTTCCAAGATACATTAAAATTTGCGCATGATTCTGGTGCGCAATTCAATGGTGTTTTATGTGGACGTGCCACATGGTCAGGAGCAGTTAAGGTATACATTGAAGAAGGAGAGCAAGCTGCTAGAGAATGGTTGCGTACGGTAGGATTTAAAAATATTGATGATTTGAATACAGTATTGAAAACAACAGCTACATCATGGAAAAACAAATAATGTAAGGGAGGATATTCAAATGAATAGAGATGAGGTACAATTACTCGGATTTGAAATTGTTGCCTATGCTGGGGATGCACGTTCAAAATTATTAGAAGCTTTAAATGCTGCTAAAGATAGTGAATTTGATAAAGCAGAACAACTTGTAGAGGAAGCGAATGAATGTATTGCCAATGCACATAAAGCACAAACTAATCTTCTAGCTCAAGAGGCTAAAGGGGAGGATATCGCATATAGTATCACTATGATTCATGGTCAAGACCATTTAATGACAACATTACTTTTAAAGGACTTAATGAAGCATTTAATTGAATTATACAAAAAAGGGAGCTGACCCCTATGAATAAATTAATAGCATGGATAGAAAAAGGAAAGCCTTTCTTTGAAAAAATATCACGAAATATCTATTTAAGAGCGATTCGTGATGGATTTATTGCTGCTATTCCAATTATCTTATTCTCAAGTATATTTATTTTAATTACCTATGTACCAAATGTGTTTGGTTTTACTTGGAGTAAAACAATGGAAGGTATATTGATGAAACCCTATAACTATACAATGGGAATAGTTGGTTTGCTTGTAGCAGGAACCACAGCTAAATCCTTAACTGATTCTTACAATCGAAAACTAGATAAAACGAATCAAATTAACTTTATTTCGACAATGATGGCAGCTATTTGTGGATTTTTATTCTTAGCTGCTGATCCTGTTAAAGATGGTGGATTTTCTAGTGCATTTATGGGTACAAAAGGTTTATTGACAGCCTTTATTTCCGCGTTTATTACCGTGATTGTTTATAATTTCTTTGTCAAAAGAAATATTACCATTAAAATGCCTAAAGAAGTCCCACCAAATATATCTCAAGTATTTAAAGATATTTTCCCTTTATCAGCAGTTATTTTAATTTTGTATGCTTTAGATTTACTTTCTAGAGCAATAGTTCACACGAATGTAGCAAATGCAGTACTAAAAGTATTTGAGCCACTATTTACTGCGGCAGATGGTTGGATTGGGGTTACACTCATATTCGGTGCGTTTGCGTTCTTCTGGTTTGTAGGTATTCATGGACCTTCTATTGTTGAACCAGCGATTGCAGCAATTACTTATGCGAACCTTGAAACAAATTTACACTTAATACAAGCTGGAGAACATGCTGATAAAGTGATTACACCGGGTACACAGATGTTCGTAGCAACTATGGGAGGAACCGGTGCAACATTAGTTGTTTCATTTATGTTTATGTGGTTAACAAAATCAAAAAGAAATAAAGCGATAGGTAGAGCATCAGTCGTACCTACATTCTTTGGTGTCAATGAACCCATACTTTTTGGTGCACCACTCGTGCTAAATCCGGTATTCTTTATACCCTTTATTTTTGCACCTATAGTAAACATATGGATTTTTAAATTTTTTGTTGATGTCTTAAACATGAATAGTTTTAGTATCTTTTTACCTTGGACTACTCCTGGTCCACTCGGTATTATTATGGGGACTGGATTTGCATTTTGGTCATTTGTGTTAGCAATATTACTTATTGTTGTTGATGTGATCATTTACTATCCATTCTTAAAAGTATACGATGAACAAGTGCTTGAAGAAGAATTAGGAAATAAAGAAGCAAATAATGAATTAAAAGAAAAAGTATCAGCAAACTTTGATACGAAAAAAGCCGATGCTATTTTAGCAACTGCAGGGGCAAGTGAAGCGGATACTGATGATACATCTTCAGTTGATGAAACAACTTCTACATCCTCTACAGATACTATTAGTGAACAAACAAATGTTTTAGTTTTATGTGCAGGTGGAGGTACAAGTGGTTTACTAGCTAATGCTTTAAATAAAGCTGCTGAAGAGTATGAAGTACCAGTAAAAGCAGCAGCAGGTGGTTATGGTGCACATATGGATATTATGAAAGATTATCAATTAATTATCTTAGCACCACAAGTTGCTTCTAATTATGAAGATATTAAACAAGATACTGATCGCTTAGGAATTAAATTAGCCAAAACTGAAGGCGCTCAATATATCAAGTTAACAAGAGACGGTGAGGCGGCTTTAGAATTTGTAAAACAACAATTTAACAATTAAAAAGGAGTTTTATATATGACTAAGAAATTACCTGATGACTTTATTTTTGGTGGAGCAACCGCTGCATATCAAGCAGAAGGAGCTACTCAGACTGATGGTAAAGGGCGTGTCGCTTGGGACACGTATTTAGAGGAGAATTATTGGTACACAGCTGAACCAGCAAGTGATTTTTATAACAGATATCCTGTTGACTTGGAATTAAGTGAACGCTTTGGTGTAAATGGTATACGTATCTCAATTGCTTGGTCTCGTATTTTTCCTAAAGGTTACGGTGAAGTGAATCAAAAAGGTGTCGAGTATTATCATAACCTTTTCAAAGAATGTCATAAGCGTCATGTCGAGCCTTTTGTAACATTACATCACTTTGACACACCAGAAGTACTTCACAAAGATGGAGATTTCTTAAATCGTAAAACTATAGATTATTTTGTAGATTATGCTGAATTTTGTTTCAAAGAATTTCCAGAAGTTAAGTATTGGACAACATTCAATGAAATTGGGCCAATTGGTGATGGTCAATATTTAGTTGGTAAATTCCCTCCAGGTATCAAATATGACTTTGAAAAAGTATTCCAATCTCATCATAATATGATGGTTGCACACGCACGTGCTGTTAAACTTTTTAAAGATAAAAATTATAAGGGAGAAATAGGTGTTGTCCATGCATTACCTACAAAATATCCATATGATCCATCTAATCCTGAAGATGTGAGAGCAGCCGAACTTGAAGATATTATTCATAATAAATTTATTTTAGATGCAACATACCTTGGTAAGTACTCACGTGAAACGATGGAAGGAGTACAACACATCCTATCTGTGAATGGTGGTCAATTAGAGATTTCTGATGAAGACTACAAAATTTTAGATGAAGCTAAGGATTTAAACGATTTCTTAGGTATTAATTATTATATGAGTGACTGGATGCGTGGTTATGAAGGTGAATCTGAAATAACACATAATGCTACTGGTGATAAAGGTGGATCTAAGTATCAACTTAAAGGTGTAGGACAACGTGAATTTGATGTTGATGTTCCTAGAACCGATTGGGATTGGATGATTTATCCACAAGGTTTATATGACCAAATTATGCGTGTAGTAAAAGATTATCCAAATTATCATAAGATTTATATTACTGAAAATGGATTAGGATATAAAGATGTATTCGATGAAAAAGAAAAAACAGTACATGACGATGCACGAATTGACTATATTAAACAGCATCTAAATGTGATAGCAGATGCGATTGCAGACGGTGCCAATGTTAAAGGATACTTCTTATGGTCTCTAATGGATGTATTTTCATGGTCAAATGGTTATGAAAAAAGATACGGTTTATTCTATGTTGATTTTGAAACACAAGAAAGATTCCCTAAAAAAAGTGCATATTGGTACAAAGAACTTGCAGAGAGTAAAGAAATTAAATAAAAGCTAAATATTAACTAGAAAAAAGACAGTTGACTAAGAGCACTTATTAAAGTATTTAAAACAAAAACGATTATTTCCAATGAAAATGATTTGGAAATAATCGTTTTTTTACGTATATTCTTTTTCAAGTAAAGTAGTTTAAAATAGAGTTATGTCTCATTGTGATATACCTTATCGAACTAAGATTATTTTAAAGTAATCCCATAAATCAAATAAATTTTTACTAGTAATAGTATAATTAATAAATAAACATGAAGAGGGCTAATGATGAAGTCAAAATTCACAATTCTATTATTTACAATCTTATCTACGACAGTATTAGTTTTATTTATTATTTATAACAAAACTCAATCGCAATCATACATTTCGACTCAATATTCTAATAATAAATTAAAAACAACGGCAACAATTTTTTTACATGGTTATGGTGGTAGCGAACGCTCAGAAACGTTTATGGTCAAACAAGCATTAAATAAAAATGTAACCAATGAAGTGATAACCGCTAGAGTAAGTCGTGAAGGAAAAGTATATTTTGATAAAAAATTAAGTAAAGATGCAGCTAACCCTATTGTCAAAGTAGAATTTAAAGATAATAAAAATGGAAATTTTAAAGAAAATGCTTTCTGGATTAAAGAAATTCTATCACAACTAAAAAGTCAATTTGGAATTCAACAATTTAATTTTGTAGGACATTCAATGGGGAACATGTCATTTGCTTTTTACATGAAAAATTATGGAGACGATCTGCATTTGCCACAACTTAAAAAAGAAGTTAATATAGCGGGAGTTTATAACGGGGTTTTGAATATGAATGAGGAAGTGAATGAAATTATCATAGATAAACAGGGAAAACCAAGTAGAATGAATCCCGCATATCGACAATTGTTATCATTGCATAAGATTTATAGTGGTAAGGAAATAGAAGTTTTAAATATCTACGGAGATTTACAAGATGGCTCACATTCAGATGGACGTGTGTCAAATAGCTCTTCTCAATCGCTTCAATATTTACTAAGAGGTAGCGCTAAGTCTTATCAAGAAATGAAATTTAAAGGTGCAAAGGCACAACATAGTCAATTACATGAGAATAAAGATGTTGCAAATAAAATCATACAATTCTTATGGGGAACTTAAAAGTAGTAAACAAAACGCACGATTGAATGATAACTTGACTTTCAAGTGAATCAATCGTGCGTCTTTTAGTAATAGTCTAAAATTCATCGCGTGAACAAGATGGAATCAATTCATTCGCAATTAACTCAATTAATTCCATTCTAGCGTCTTCACCAAATACATGAGGTAAGATGAGGATTTCATCCACTTTAAATTGTTGATGAAGTAAGGTAAGTTGTTCCGCAACATCATTTGGCATTCCGTATATGATTTTTGATTTCATCTTTTCAAGCTTTTCTAATTCTCGTTGACTATAATGCTTGCTATGTGCTGTTTCAATCGATGGATAGCTCTTAGGTTGATTTAAATAGTTAATACGCATCAACCAAAGTTGAAGCGCATGTAGCAATTGTTTAACTCTAGACAAATTAGGAGCTGTTACTACAAAAGTTGCTAAAATAACATATGGTTTTGCATTATTAATTTCACCATGATAAGCTTTGAAATATTTTCGATAAGTGCTTATAGCTTCATGAAGGTCAGTCTCAGATTGTCCCATTCGTGCAATAACAAAAGGTAGTCCCCGCTGAGCGGCTAATTTTGCGCTTCTATTACTCATACCTAAAATATATAGCTGAGGAAATGAAGTAACCATAGGTGTGGCTAATAATGATTTGAAACGATGGTCATGAGATGTATCGTTATTGAAGTATTTAAGCAAATCAGTAATCTGAGTATTGAATGGTAATTTTTTATTTTTGTTTTCATTTAATGCTTCATTAACATTTTTAAAGCTTGGCGAACGCCCGATAGCCATATCGATACGTTGGGGGTGTCTTGCTTCCATAATTTTAAATTGTTCAGCTACTTTATAAGGACTATAATGTGGTAACATCACACCTCCACTACCAACTCTGATGTGTTGTGTGTGTTCTAAAATTGACATCATTATTATTTCGGGTGCGCTCGAAACAACAGAATAAACTTGATGATGTTCTGCAACCCAGTATCGTAAGTACCCAAGTTTCTCAGCGTGTTGGGCTAATTCAATACTATGCTTTAGGGCGTCATTTGGGCTACGCCCTTCGAACAACGGGACATAATCAAGTAAACTTAATCTCATGAACACACATCTCCTATTCATTTATATTCACGATACTATAAATACTATTATATATTATACAAATGATATGTAATGATTGCGATCGAATTGTTTAGGGAAACATAAAAGCATAAACAATTATTATAAGGATGATGATGATATGAATAATGAACAAATAATATTTAATAAAGTACCAGACGGAATGCCACAAGACGATACATTTAAATATGAAGATATAGATGTTATTGAACCTTCAGAAAACGAATTGCAATTGAAAACATTATATATATCGGTTGATCCATATATGAGGGGACGTATGACAAATGCTGATTCTTATGTAGATCCTTTCAAACAAGGGGAACCTTTTAATGGACATACAGTATCTAAAGTTTTAAAATCCAAGGATAGTAATTTTGATGAAGGTGATATAGTAGTGGGCATGCTTCCTTGGAAAAAAATCAATACAGTAAATAGTGAGTATGTTAACAAAGTACCTTCTTCTGACGTACCATTACATCTTTATCTTAGTGTGTTGGGGATGCCAGGTCAGACAGCTTATCATGGACTACTTGATATCGGACAACCTAAAGAAGGTGAAACAGTAGTTATTTCAGCAGCTTCAGGTGCAGTTGGCTCAGTTGTGGGCCAAATTGCGAAACTTAAAGGTTGCAGAGTCGTTGGTATAGCAGGTGGAGATGAAAAAGTGAACTATCTAAAAAAAGAACTTCATTTTGATGCTGGTATCGATTACAAAAAAGATAACTTCCCTGAAGCCTTAAAAGAAGCGGTGCCTAACGGTATAGATGTCTACTTTGAAAATGTAGGTGGATATATTGGCGATGAAGTCTTCAAACATCTCAATACACATGCAAGAATTCCTGTTTGTGGTGCGATTTCATCCTATAATCATCCAGAAAAAGACATTGGGCCACGCATTCAGCAAACATTGATTAAAAATCAAGCAATGATGAGAGGTTTCTTAGTAGCGGAATTCGCTGATAATTTTAAAGAAGCGAGCAAGCAATTAGCTGAATGGGTTCAAGAGAATAAAATTAAAACACAAGTTTCAGTAGAAGATGGTTTTGATAAACTACCGCAAGCCTTTAGAAATCTGCTAACTGGTGATAATTTTGGTAAACAAGTTATTAAAGTGGCAAGTGAATAAAAACAAAGCATTAATTTATTTGACGATAAAACGTTTACACTATAAGTAGTAAATTGAAGTGATATAATAAAATTAAATAATTTTAAAGAGGTGGCACTATGAAAGCGATAGGATTTAAATCTCCATTCCAATTAGATGAAGGAAATTGTTTTGAGGAATTTAATTTTGATATACCTCATCCATCCGGCCATGAATTATTAGTCAAGGTTCAAAGTATTAGTGTGAATCCTGTTGATACAAAACAGCGTACGATGCCAGTTGACAAAGCGCCACGTGTACTTGGCTTTGATGCTGTTGGTGTGATTGAAAAGATTGGAGATCAAGTGTCAATGTTTCAAGAAGGGGACGTCGTTTTTTATTCAGGTTCCCCTAACCAAAATGGTTCGAATGAAGAATACCAATTAATAGAGGAGTATTTAGTAGCTAAAGCACCTAAAAATTTGAAAAGTGAACAAGCAGCTAGCCTACCTTTAACTGGGCTAACAGCTTATGAAACGCTTTTCGATGTTTTTGGGATTTCAAAAAATCCTTCTGAAAATAAAGGTAAATCTTTGTTAATAATTAATGGAGCAGGTGGTGTAGGTAGTATTGCAACACAGATAGCGAAATTTTATGGGTTGAAGGTTATTACAACTGCTTCGAGAGAGGATACTATAAAGTGGTCTATTAATATGGGTGCTGATATTGTACTGAATCATAGGAAAGATTTACGTCAACAATTTAAAGATAATCATATTGAGGGTGTTGACTATATCTTTTGTACATTTGATACAGATAAGTATTATGAAATGATGGTTAACTTAGTTAAACCTAGAGGACATATTGCGACAATTGTCGCATTTAATTCGCAACAAGATTTAAATTTATTGAAATCTAAAAGTGTAACATTTACGCATGAATTTATGTTTTCAAGACCATTACACCATACAGATGATGTAATCAAACACCATGAATATCTTAAGGATATAGCAGAAAAGGTTGAACAGGGATATTATCAACCAACTACCACGAAAGTTATCAACGGATTAAATGTAGATAGCCTTTATGAAGCGCATCAAATTTTAGAGTCTCATTCTATGATTGGTAAGCTTGTTATCAATCTTAAGTAAAAAACGTTATATAAATGTCAGTATATGTATGAAAAGGCGACAACATTTATTATCCTAATTCAGTTTAAAGTTTTAATATGAATCATAATCGATACGAGATAAGCGTTTATTTTAACGCAGTGATTAATCATTAATACACCATAAAAGCCTGGAACATTTGATGTTCCAGGCTTTTATATTTGTCATTTGAAATTATTAATCATTTCAAACAGAGTGTGATAGAACATGTATATTTAATCTTTTGATGTAGTGTATTAGTAGACTATAGCCATGAATTTTAATTTAAGCACTTTTACTTTATTTGAATAATGATATTCATACTTAAGTCTACTGTTTGTACCAATCGTGTTTAAATATGCTTAGTTCCTGCCTAGTGATTAATATTATTTTATATAAGTTGGTGTAATATTTTGTTCCTACACGCAGTAACATAAAGTCATTACAATATAGCTTATAGTGATTTTATTAACATTTTCATTAATGGTTATTGCAATTATTCGATTCTAATACAAATCTCCAATAAAAGAACAATCTATACGTTATCAGACATATATAACACGGACATGAAAAACTATATATTAAAATTTAAAAGCTCTATAATGAAAATAAAATTAATTTGCTTAATCCTGGTTTTCTTTTAAAAAAATAGGGAATAACGATTGTAAGATGTACTTCTTTAAATATATTTTAAATTAGATATCAATTTGAATTATTAATGTTTTAAAAAATATTTATAGGGTACCTAATTGATGTATAATCTAAAATTAACTTTTGCTAAGGAGGTGACGTGCGAGGTGAAAAGACTTAAGAATTTTATTCTCGGCTTACTCATTGTGGCTATAGTTGGCTTCCTATTATTTATGTATATAGATGATAGTCGCATTCAAAGTTATCAAGACTACTTCTTACAATTTAATTGGTTCCAACCACTATTGATTGGGCTTGCAGGATTACTTATATTAATAGGACTTATATTAGTACTTAGTATTTTTAAACCTACGCATCGCAAACCTGGACTTTATAAAGACTTTGATGATGGACATATTTACGTATCACGTAAAGCTGTTGAAAAAACAATTTACGATACAATCGCTAAATATGATCAAGTTAGACAACCAAACGTTGTAAGTAAGCTCTATAACAAAAAGAATAAATCATTCATTGACATCAAAACAGATTTCTTCGTACCAAACCATGTTCAAGTTAAGAGTTTAACAGAGAGTATCCGTGCTGATATCAAAAGTAATGTTGAACACTTTACTGAAATTCCTGTAAGAAAATTAGAAGTTAACGTACGTGATCAGAAAACATCTGGTCCACGCGTATTGTAAGGGAGGGATACCATGGCTGATAATAACAATCAAAACGGACAAGACGCTACTCAACAATTTATAAATATTTTAAAATCGTTTAAATGGCGTATTATTGGATTTTTAGCATTTTTAATTATAGCTATATTATTCCTAACTCTTGGATTCTGGAAGACAATTTTAATTATAGTCTTATGTTTAATAGGAATCGGTATCGGGTATATTAAAGACCGTACTCAAGATTTCTTAAACTTCCTAAATAGATGGAGTTAGACTCAGATATTAAGAAGTTTCTAATCAATTAATTTATGGATAAAACTAATTTAAAAATAAAGGAGAATGTATTATGGCAGTAGATAACAATAAAGCTAAACAAGCATATGATAATCAAACAGGTGTTAATGAACAAGAAAGAAAAGAGCAACAACAAGCTCAAAATAATCAACCTCAATTTGAAAACAAATTAACTTTCTCAGATGAAGTAGTTGAAAAAATTGCTGGTATTGCAGCACGTGAAGTTAAAGGAATTTTAGACATGAAAGGTGGCTTCACAGACAGCTTTACTAACGCTTTCTCAAGCGGTAACAATGTAACTACAGGCGTATCTGTAGAAGTCGGAGAAAAACAAGCTGCTGTAGATTTAAAAGTTATTTTAGAATATGGTGAATCTGCACCTAAAATTTTCCGTAAAGTGACAGACTTAGTTAAAGAACAAGTAAAATATATTACTGGTTTAGAAGTTGTTGAAGTTAACATGCAAGTTGACGACGTAATGACAAAAAAAGAATGGCAACAAAAAAACGAAAAAGATAACAAAGAAAACAATGAAAGAGAAGGTTTAAAATAATCAATCTCTTGATGTATACCAAAAAAGCACTTGAGCATGATGCTCAAGTGCTTTTTGATTTTATAAATCATTCTTTCTATGAAGTGGATTATTCACTTTAATATACGTATATTCATGTGCTTGATTCTCTAAACGCATTGTTGTGACACACTTGTAATCGATTTCGGATGCGAAAATAGTGCGCTTGATGTTGTTGAGATGTTGTTTTGAAATGTGAGTCATGTGATTAAAAATGTCTTCTACTGTTTGTGCAATAATTTGCCATATTTCTTGTTCAAGGACTTTACTATCAGAATATTTAGCTATTGTAATAACGAGTTCACCTAAATGATTTTGAACTGTTGAATAGAACATTTTATTAAATACTGATGTTTTAGAAGTTGTAAGGATTCTAGATTTTTCATGGAAATGTTGAGTAGTAAATCCAGCATTATTCAATTGTTCTTTATCAATACGTAATCCTTCAAAGTCCCTTATATAAATCATGTTAAGTGAGCCATCTTTATTAAAGGTAGCCACTGAATTTTGTAAATGTGCCTCTAGCGAAATTCCGTATTTTGAATAAAGAGGGATAACTAAGCCAAGAAGAGCTTTGCTATAATCTTTAATCCATTGTTTCGCTGCTTCTTCAAAATTTTTATATTGATGTGTATTTTGATAAGTTTTGATTAAAGTACAAATTGGTGCTTCGGTATTATAAGGATATGTCGCAACCAAACTTGATGGAATTACTGGCACTGTTTCATTAGATATAAACTGATATAAATTATTTCTAAACAAAGTCCCTAATTGTTCACTTCGATCTGTTTGAATTGTCTCATTGTCGTTTCGACTATAAAAATGAATCCCTGCATTTTCATCGATATAAGTAGATTGATAACGTGAAAAATCTTCATCTTTTGACATAATCTCCCTTAAAATTTGCGTCACTAATGGTCCATTATAGGTCGTTTGTTCAGACAATGTTCGAATCTCACCAGTTATATGCACATTCGTCGATAATTTGATATGCGGGGATAAATCAGGTTGTTTAGGTACTAACGTTCTAAATGATAGACCAGCATAGTATGGTACTGAATGATTACTTATCAATATTAACTTTTCGTTTAGTTCATCCTGATAATCACTTTGTAAAATATGTTTTACTTGCCAAGGGTGAACCATCATCAAATGATAATTTTGTAAATTAAAATCTTCGCCAAATTCTTTTTCTAAGGTTTTAATTAAGTCAGGAAACATTTGCTTTACGGCATTATTGTAATCTACATTCAATGATTGAATACGACTTATACTTTTATGAATAAACACGGCTTTTAGATGAATAACATTACCAAATTCTGATGAATACATAAAGTTTTCCTTAGCATTCATTCCTTTTCTTAACTTAGCACCAGGATGAAGAGGATGGCCTTCGATGACAGATTGTTCAGAACGCAAGTAACTATCATTTGCATTTTTAATAAGGTGATATAATGGCGCTCTTTCATTACGCATCGTATGGTGTTGGAAACTTAAAGCAAAAGTCATATTAGCTGCACTATTATTTAAATCATTTCTAAATTGTACGCTAGCCTCGTTATTTAAGTTTTCATCTTCAATTAATATCCAATCTAGTATTTGATTAGGATGTAGTACACGTTCAAAATCATCTTCTTTACTTAGATTTTTAAAATAAAATGGTCCTTCGACATCAAGGCGATCGAATGCATGCATTCCAGTTATTGGAGCATACAAATAAATATTTGATGTTGGAAAATAGATTTCTAAAATGGCAATAACATTAACTCCGTAACCAGCAAAATGACGTCGATTAAGTACACGACTATGATCGCGACTTTTTACTAAATTCTCCCTATGTAAAGATGTAATTAAACGTTGACTTATTTTATCACGTCCATCTAATAAATGATCAATATAATTAGAAGACCACTTAGAATCATGATGTTTAAGAAAGTCATGTACATTATGCTCATCTTCAGTCATTATTATATTTTGTTTATTTATAAATTGATTGAAATTCATAATTCACCTCTTAAAAATATTTTACAAAAATAAATAACATTTGTATAATCCATATTAATGATAATGATAATTATTATCAACGAAAAAGACAGGTGGAATTTGATGGCAAAATATTTCTTTTCCAGTTCTTTTCTGTTATTTTTAGGAAATTGGATTGGTCAAGTGGGGTTAAATTGGTTCGTACTCACAACATATCATAATGCTGTATATTTAGGCTTAGTTAATTTCTGTCGTCTTATACCTATTTTACTATTAAGTGTTTGGGCAGGATCCATAGCTGATAAATATGACAAAGGTCTCCTGTTACGTATCACTATTAGTTCATCATTCATCATTACAGCATTATTGTGTTTACTTACATATAGTCTTAACACTATACCGATTTTCATCATACTTTTATATGCAACATTTAGGGGGATACTAAGTGCTGTAGAAACTCCGGTGAGACAAGCAGTTTTACCTGATTTATCTAGTAAAATTTCTACAACTCAAGCAGTTTCTTTTCATTCGTTCATTATTAATATATGTCGATCAATAGGACCCGCAATAGCGGGTGGCTTAATAGCTGTATATCATACACCCACTACATTTTTAGCTCAAGCAGTGTGCTATTTTATCGCGGCAGTTTTATGTATACCTGTTCATTTTGAAGTCATAGTAAGTCAAAAAGAAGAAAAAGCACTACCACTTAAAGTTGTACTAAATTATTTTAAGAGTAATTTAGAAGGTAGTCAGATATTCATTACCTCTATTATTATTATGGCAACAGGCTTTTCTTATACTACAGTTTTACCAGTATTGACAAACCATATTTTTCCTGGTCAATCGCAAGTGTTTGGTATAGCTATGACTTTTTGTGCGATTGGAGGAATAGTTGCAACGATAGTCTTACCATCAATTTTAAAACACTTAAGTACAGTAAAAATGTATTATCTCAGTTCAATATTGTTTGGTATGGCTTTACTAGGTATTATCATACATCATTTAGTAGTCATGTTTATATGTATTACGTTAATAGGTTTGTTTAGTCAATGGGCTAGAACAACTAATAGAGTTTATTTTCAACATAGTGTAAAGGACTGTGATAGAGGGAAAGTATTAAGTATTGTAATGATGGATCGAGGTATGATTCCGTTAGGTAGTTTAATAATGAGCTTTTTCGCGGATATGTTCGGTATTTTAACTACATTTACTATTATGGGAATTAGCACTATTAGTATTTCAATCATTTTTTATATCATACAACGTATTTCGAATATGGAGGAGAGCAATAATGAATCATAAGGAATGGCTTTTAGCTGACAAAAACATCCAATATCGAACGATTAACGCAATGATTAAGGAACATATTGTTTCTGAAGGTATGTGTATTAAAGAAGGTACTCATAAAGTTGAAATTTTTCTCAATGAGCACCTTTTATCGTTAAAAGTAGCTCGAAAAAGTGCCTTAAAAAGATATGTTTTTTCTGGTGACATAGTATTGAAAAATAAAAAATTGTCTCAATCAGTTGAAAGTGTAGAAGAACTTCTTCAAATACTAACGGAAATATTTCATATCAACATTTCAAAACGATTATACGATGAATTAATTCATAGTAGGGATAGTTTGTATGAAACGTATAAACATTTTTATAATAGACAAACACTCATTCATCAGAGTATGAAATTTAGTAAATTGCCCGATTCTATAAATTTTATAGCTTGGCTACAACATTTACAAGATAGTGGTATGACAGATGATTTAAGTTACTCGGAAAGCCTTGTGATAGAAGGGCATCCCACACATCCTTTAACAAAAACTAAATTGCCTCTTAGTACTAATGAACTAAAGCTATATGCACCGGAATTTGAAAAAGTTATTCCATTAAATATTATGCTTATTGAAAAAAATCATGTAGTAACAACAGCAATAAATGATGATCAGAATTTTATTCTGAATCAAGTTATTCCTGAATATCGAGATCGTTTAAAATGCTACCTCGAGCCACTTCGATTAAGTCTTAACAATTACAGATTAATGTTGATACATCCTTGGCAATATGATTATATTATCGGCGAACAATTTGAAGAATGGATAGCCAAGAAAATCTTACTACCTACGCCATTTACTGTTGAGGCCAAAGCTACTTTATCATTTAGAACAATGGACTTAATTCATAAACCATATCATGTAAAATTGCCAGTAAATGTTCAAGCTACAAGTGCTATTAGAACAGTTTCATCAGTTACAACTGTAGATGGTCCTAAGTTAAGTCATGCATTACAAGGATTGCTTCAGGAATTTCCAGAACTTCAAGTCGCGATGGAACCTTTTGGAGCTTATGCTCACACGGCATCTGATTTATCAAAACAATTAGCGCTTATTATACGTCAAAAACCAACGATATATGATTATGGGTGCACAGTTGTAACAGCTAGTTTAGTTAATCCTAATCCAATTGATAATCATGCAGTTGTAGATAGTTATTTAAAATGGATAGAAAACGAAATCACACTTGATCATATTAAGCATTTTATAGCAATTTATACACAAACCTTAGTTACACCACTTATTGCGTATATTCAAAATTATGGCATAGCACTTGAAGCGCATATGCAAAATACGATTGTTAATCTTGGACCTAATTATAAAATGAAATTCATTGTACGTGATTTAGGTGGTTCTCGTATAGATTTAAATACACTTAAACAGAAAGTTCCTCAAATAGATGTTACAAATGAAAGTCTTATTGCAGATAATATTGAGGAGGTTATTGCTAAATTTCAACATGCAGTGATTCAAAATCAGCTAGCAGAATTGATTCATCATTTTAATCAGTATGATGAAGTAATAGAAGAAGAATTATTTGAGATTGTGCGTGAAGAAATCGAAATGGCAATCGATAATGACAAGCCACATGCTGAAAAATTGAAAAAATTATTGTTTGGATCAACTATCACAGTCAAAGCTTTATTAAGTATGAGAATGGAAAATAAAGTGAAAAAATATTTAAATACCAAGTTAGATAATCCAATAAAAAAAGAGGTGTAGTACATGGCAAATGTTCGTGTCAATTTATCTAAAATTAAATATAATGCCAAAGTACTTCAATCGTTATTAGAATGTAAACAAATTCATTTCACACCAGTAATTAAATGTGTCGCAGGGGATAAACATATTGTATCAAGTATTAAGTCTTTAGGAATTACACATTTTGCTGAATCAAGACTAGATAATATTGAACAACTCAAAGATTTAGGCATTACATTTACATTGTTACGACCTACTGTTGAAGCAGATTTGGAAAAGATGATTTCAAGAGTAGAAATGAGTATCCAAACTGAATTAACCACAATCAAAAAACTTAATACGTTAGCAAAATCTCTTGATATTAAACATCAAATCATGCTAATGGTTGACTGGAAAGATGGTAGAGAAGGGGTCTTGACCTATGATGTGGTACGCTATGTACAAGAAATACTTAAATTATCTCACATACAACTTGTTGGCTTGGCATTTAATTTTATGTGCTTTAAATCAGAAGCACCCAATGAAAAAGATGTTCGTATGATAAACAAATTTATACATGATGTAGAAAGTGAAACTCATTTTAAGTTTAGAATTATTTCAGGTGGAAATTCGAGTATGTTACCTCAAACACTGTACAATCATTTAGATAAAATCAATGATCTTCGTATAGGGGAAGCATTATTAAGGGGTATAGATACGACGACAAATCATTCAATTAATAGCTTATATCAAAATGCGATAGTATTAGAAGCAGAAATTATAGAAATAAAACCACGCCTATATCAAAAAAATAATCAATCTTATTTACAAGCCATAGTTGATATCGGTTATTTAGATACTTTTATCGAGGGGATAAAACCTCTTGGGGATGATATAAGAATATTAGGTGCATCAAGTGACCATTTAATGATTGATTTAAATAACCAAGATCATTATCAGATCGGAGATAAACTTCAATTTAGCTTGAATTATGAAGCGCTGTCTCAGAGCATGTATATGAAAAATTTAACTAAGTTATATAGTAGTGATTCAAAAATAGAATCCCTTGTTCAAAACTTTGATATGCCCATATATTCCCACTGCTGAAAGTGTTTATTTACCTTTAAATCAACGCACCGTTCCAAATTAAATTTTGATAGGCATTACTTATTAAAATTAGCATTTTTATATAAACATCATTTGTTCAGCGTTGGATTAATTATGAAAATAATAAAATAAGTTATTGACATTGAGAATCGTTATCAATAAACTAATAATGTAAGCATATACATATTAAGGAGTGGAAACAGTGAGAGGTTTAAAAATTTTAAGTGTAATTGGCTTATTGTTTGTTTTAATTGCAACTGCAGCATGTGGAAATAATAATTCAAGTAACTCAAGTAAAGAGTCATCAAAAGATGGAGTTGAAATCAAGCACGAAGAAGGTACTACGAAAGTACCTAAACACCCTAAACGTGTTGTTGTTCTTGAGTATTCATTTGTTGATGCGTTAGTTGCTTTAGATGTTAAACCTGTTGGGATAGCGGATGATAACAAAAAAAATCGTATTATTAAACCATTAAGAGACAAAATTGGAAAATACACTTCTGTAGGAACACGTAAACAACCTAATTTAGAAGAAATCAGTAAACTCAAACCAGATTTAATTATTGCTGATAATAATAGACACAAAGGTATTTATAAAGACTTAAATAAAATTGCTCCTACGATTGAACTGAAAAGTTTCGATGGAGATTATAATGAAAATATTGATGCTTTTAAAACAATTTCAAAGGCTTTAGATAAAGAAGAAGAAGGTAAAAAACGCTTAGAAGAACATGATAAGAAAATTGAAGAATATAAAAAAGAAATAACTATGGATAAAAATCTAAAGGTATTGCCTGCAGTAGCTGCTAAATCAGGTTTGCTTGCTCACCCAAGCAACTCTTATGTTGGTCAATTCCTAAGTCAACTAGGTTTTAAAGAAGCATTAAGTGATGATGTTACTAAAGGTTTAAGTAAGTATCTTAAAGGGCCTTACTTACAAATGAACACTGAAACTTTATCTCAAGTGAATCCTGAGCGTATGTTCATAATGACAAACAAAGCAAGTTCTAACGAACCTTCACTAAAAGAACTAGAAAAAGATCCTGTATGGAAGAAATTAAATGCTGTGAAAAATCAACGTGTTGATATTTTAGACCGTGATTTATGGGCAAGATCACGTGGTTTAATTTCTTCTGAAGAAATGGCAAAAGAACTTGTTGAATTATCAAAGAAAGATAGTAAAAAAGATAATAAGTAAGGTGGAAAACAATGACTATAGTAAATAAAGATAGTCAATCCGCTATTGAACAAAAAAAGAAAAAGCGCACTACACTCACTTTTATTGTGGGTGTGTGCCTTCTTTTTATTTCAGTATATTTGAATTTAGCGATTGGTTCTTCAAAAATACAATTGAATGATATTTTAAGTTATGTCACTGGACACACGAATACAAAAGCAACTTTCTTAATACACAATGTACGTATGCCAAGAATGCTGGCTAGTTTAATTATTGGTGGCGCTTTAGCAATTGCAGGTTTATTGATGCAGGCAATTACCAAAAACCCTTTGGCTTCACCACAGATTTTTGGTGTGAATGCAGGCGCTTCCTTCGTTATTGTTCTTATAACTGTACTTATACCGTCTCTAGGCTCTTACTCTACAATTTTAGCGATAATTGGTGCCTTCTTAGGAGGTTTTACTGTCTATACATTGTCTGGCTCTACTAAGTCGCTTACACCGATTAAACTAGCACTTGCAGGTATGGCTATTCATCTGTTCTTTAGTAGTATGACTCAAGGTATAATTATTCTAAATGAAGATTCTAATGATACAGTGATGTTCTGGTTAGTTGGTTCATTAGCCGGTATAAAATGGCAACAGATTATATTTATCTTACCATTTTTACTCCTTGCTATTTTTGTGACCATATTTATGGGAAGACAATTAACTATATTAGAGTTAGGTGATGATATTGCCAGAGGATTAGGACAAAGAACAGAAATCGTCAGAATGATTGTTGGAATATTGGTCGTTGTTCTTGCTGGTGTTTCTGTTTCTATTGCTGGTCCTATAGGATTTGTTGGTTTGATAGTTCCACACATAGTGAAAAGATATATAAATAAAAACTATATATTGATGATACCTTTAACATTTATATTCGGCGCTACTTTATTACTTATTTCTGATGTATTGTGTCGCTTAATTACTTATCCATTCGAATCGCCAGTAGGTATTGTTACATCATTTGTTGGTGCTTTTTACTTCTTATTCATAACTGTTAGAGGGGTGAATCGCATATGATTAAACAAAACCTGAAGATGCGCTATACCATTGTCTTACTGTTATTAATTTTTAGTACAATCTTTAGTCTTTGTATAGGATCAGTAATGATTAATCCTATTCATGCAGTTACAGGCTTCTTCTTACACAATGACTTTATTTTAAATGAATATCGAATTCCTAGAACACTTTTAGGAATACTTATAGGCAGTAGTTTAGCTATTTCTGGCTCGGTGATACAAGGGGTTATAAGAAATCCACTTGCCTCACCCGATGTTATTGGAATAACAAAAGGGGCAAGTTTAGCAGCAGTAATAATCATAATGATATTTCCATCGGCACCTCTATTTGTTCTTCCTTTAGGTTCATTTATCGGTGCTTTGACAATAAGTATTATTCTTTCAGTTCTTATTTCTAAATTTGATGTAAAGGGATCAAAATTAGCATTGATAGGTTTAGCTATAGGTGCAATTTGTACGGCCATTGTCCAATTCCTGCTTATACGTAATCCTCTTGATGCAAATAATGCGCTATTATGGTTAACTGGTAGTTTATATGGTCATAATATAGCCAGTTTTTATAGTTTATTACCATGGTTTATTATCACTGTACCTATAGTATTGTTATTAGGGTATCAACTTGATATTTTAAATTTAGGTGATCATGTAGCCATTGCACTAGGAGCACGTGTAAAAATCTTAAAAATGACTTTACTTGTATTAGCAGTAATGTTAGCAGGCGCGTCCATTGCAGTAGTAGGAGGTATTAGTTTTTTAGGTCTTATAGCACCTCATATTGCACGTCAACTTGTCGGTCATAAAAATATACATGTTATAATCATGTCAGGTTTGGTAGGAGCAATATTATTAACTTTTGGTGATGGTTTAGCAAGAGGTATACAACCTCCTCTTGATATTCCTGTAGGTGTTGTAATAGCAATTATAGGCGCACCTTACTTCTTATTTTTATTACGTAAGATGTAGTAAATTTGATAGTTTCAATATTATATTTTTAGTTATAGAGCCTGATACATTACAAATTAATGTACAGGCTCTTATTGATGTTACAATATCATTTTGATGGCTCATTAAAAAAATAAAAAATATAAATCATATACGAATAGAACTGCTTAAATGGAAAAAGAGTTAAAATGGATTTGCTAAAAGTTAATAAATAGCGTATAGTGTTCTTTACGTAATTATTCAAAATAATGCATATATATAATGTGATATACTTTAAATTACATATGGATATAAAAAGATAGAAATGGATTGAATATATATGAATGAATATAAAAAAGTTGACATAGTTAGAGGTAGAATTAAATTTATCACTATGTCGTTGTTAGGGATTATATTATTTTTAATTCCTATACCAGTTGTTCAAGATGGACAGCAGCAAACGACTCTTCCAATAGCTTTTTTAGCTGGTTTATTAAAAGATTGGCTTGGTGGTATCATGCCAATTTTAATTGTAACCATCATAACTGTATCAGGTATTTTAACAATATTATGCTCTACAATTTTTAAAAACAAATTAAATCCTCAAGGTTTAATGAGCAGTGCTTTCAACGTTAAAATAGGGTGGCTTGTTTTGAGAGTATTAGCTGTCTTCTTCTCATGGCTAACATTTTTAAATATTGGACCTGAAATGATTAAATCTGAAGATACAGGTGGATTAGTATTTTCGAGTTTATTACCTACTCTTGTAGCAGTATTTTTATTTGCTGCAATCTTTTTACCTTTATTAATGGAGTATGGTCTATTAGAATTACTTGGCCCCATCTTTAGACCTATCATGAGACCTTTGTTTACTTTACCTGGTAGATCGACAGTTGATAATCTAGCTTCATTTATAGGTGATGGTACAGTTGGTGTTTTAATTACTAGTAGACAATATGGTGAAGGATATTACTCAAGAAGAGAAGCAACTGTAATATCCACAACCTTTAGTGTTGTATCTATTACGTTCGCGATTGTCATTGCCGAAACAATTAGAATGCAAGATCAATTCTTCTATTTTTATTTAACAGTAGTCATTTCATGTTTAATTGCAGCAATGATTATGCCAAGAATTTGGCCACTTAAAAATATTCCTGACGAATATGCTAAAGAAGTAAGTGAAGAGGCTCGTAAGGAACAGCTACCAGAAGGCAAAACAGCATTAAAATATGGTTTTGATTTAGCAACTGAAGTTGGAATTAAATCGCCAGGGTTTAAAGAATTTTTAATTTCGGGTTTTAAAACAGTTGTAGATATGTGGTTTGTAATTTTACCAGTAGTTATGAGTATAGGAACAATAGCTACTATTATCGCTAACTACACACCTGTTTTTGAGATTATAGGAAAACCATTTGTTCCAGTACTAGAATTGTTACAAATTCCAGAAGCACATGAAGCATCACAAACAATTCTAATTGGGTTTGCCGATATGTTCTTACCTTCTATTCTTATTGAAGGGGTTCAAAATGATGTAACACGTTTTGTAATTGGAGCATTGAGTATCTCTCAACTTGTTTATTTATCTGAAGTGGGTGGCGTGATTCTTGGTTCTAAAATTCCAGTTAGTATAAGTAAATTATTTATGATTTTTTTAATTCGTACTATCATTACGCTTCCAATAATTGCTTTATTAGCGCATTTATTTATTGGATAAAAGATATACTCATTTTTAATTTAGTGGGAGTGGGGAACTAATCATAACAACAGCAATATATTACTAATGGTTGAAATAAAAATTCTCATATATCTAACTTGTTTTATTTTTATAATTATAAATGCAAAATTAGACAATGAATCATATACGTATTCTAGCCCACTCCCTTTGCATAATTTATCTTCTGTTTAAAGAAGATAAAACATTTGATTTAACAATTTCGCTTTTAATGACTGGTGAATCTTCGGATTTACCAGTATTTTTATGTGCTTGTTTAAATACATCACTATTCACCCAATTTTTAAAATCTTCTTCAGTTTCCCACCAACTATTTACATACATATCTTCGCTATAATCATCTTTATCAATTTGCCAAACTTCAATACCTTCAAAGCCCTTTAAAGATTCAATAGGACCTCCTTTAGTAAAATTAGGCGCCATTTGTTTTGCATATCCTTTTTTTACAGTGATTCTATTAGTAACAACGAACATTCAAATTACCTCCTAGTCTATTTTTCAATATAAAGTTTATCATTCAGCTTAGCACTTTTGAAAATATCACAATAAAAAACTGTCGACATTATATTGAGTTATGTCGACAGTCTGATTATAAAGTTATGTTAAAAAATATAAATCTGTAATTTATTTTGTTAACTCATTATATACTTTTTGATCATTTTGAGTGTAAATAATATATAAGTGTTGATCAGTATCAATTAATACGCGATTTGTTTTTCCGAAAGTAGAACCGATTCGAGATATTTCTTTACCATTCTCTTCTGGTACGGCATGAATATCTTGATCTTGAGTAACATTTTTAATTTCATTATTTGGAATTTTGATATCTGCTACTCTCCATTGAATACGAACTTCATTATCGTTTTTCTTAACTGTCATTGCCATTAAAAACACTTCCTTTAATTAATTTATAAACCTATCATAAATGATTGTGTAATCGTTTTCAAGTATTTATGTGATACTTTTTTTAATTATGTCATACTAATTGAAAGTGAATGCGAAAGTATGTTCGCTTTTTAAAACGAAATGTGCTAAAATATCCTTATAAAGGAGAACAAAACATGACAGGTAAAACACACGCATCATGTGGCTTTTTAGTCGGTGCAATAACCACACAATATTTTCATACAGATATATTTACTTCTATATCAGTGATTGTACTTTCAGTCATTTCAAGTATTTTGCCAGATATATGTCATACACAAAGTAAAATAGGAAGACGATTTAGGCTTACTAGTTTTTTTGTCAGAATTTTATTTGGTCATAGAACATTTACGCATTCACTTTTATTTATTATAGGAATTAGTTTTTTACTGTACTTCATACAAACTCCGATGTATTATATGGTTGCAATTGTTATTGGTATGTTTTCGCATGTTATACTTGATATATTAACTCCAAGAGGTGTTAAACTATTTTATCCTTTACCATTTAATATCGTATCACCCATTCATTTTAAAACTGGGGGACTAGTAGATGTATCTCTAGCTACTGCATTAAGTGTTGGTGCGATATATACTTTATTTCAACCATATTTAAATACTATGATGCACTATTGGTTAATCAAATAAGATTATTATGAGAAAAATAACAATTAAAATTACGTATACATAAGGAGCGTTATCATGTTAGAAAAAAATCAATTGGAAAAGTATAACCAAGAGCATTTGTATGAATATGAAAAATTAATGAGTAGTAATGAAAAGAATGCTTTAGATGAAAAAGTGAATCAGTTAAATCTTGCAGAAATTCAAGATTTATATCAGGACTTATATGTTAATAGAAAAACTATTGATGATGTATCTTCTGTATCTGAAGTCAAATATGAAGTGAAATCACGACTCAATGAAGAACAACGACATACATATGAACAAAAAGGTTATGAGGCAATACGAAATGGTGAATTTGCAGTATTATTGATGGCTGGAGGACAAGGTACGCGTTTAGGATATAAAGGGCCTAAAGGTTCTTTTGAAATAGAGGGTACGAGTTTATTTGAGCTTCAGGCGCGTCAATTGATTCGTTTAAAAGAAGAAACTGGCCACACAATTAATTGGTATATTATGACAAGTGACATTAATCATAAAGATACAATAGAGTATTTTAAACAACATAAATATTTTAATTATGATGCCAATCATATTCATTTCTTTAAGCAAGATAACATTGTTGCTTTAAGTGAAGAAGGAAAACTTGTTTTAAATAGAGATGGACATATTATGGAAACACCTAATGGTAATGGGGGTGTATTCAAGTCTCTTAAAAAAGCTGGATACCTTGATAAAATGCAACAGGATCACGTCAAATATATCTTCTTAAATAACATTGATAATGTCTTAGTTAAAGTTTTAGATCCGTTATTTGCAGGTTTTACAGTGACACAAAGTAAAGACATCACATCAAAAACAATTCAACCTAAAGATAGTGAAAGTGTAGGTCGACTTGTAAATGTTGATTGTAAAGACACTGTGTTAGAGTATTCCGAATTAGATTTAGACATAGCAAATCAATTTAACAATGCTAATATAGGTATCCATGCTTTTAAACTAGGTTTCATTACCAGTGTTGTTGATAGAGAATTACCATATCATTTGGCAATCAAACAATTAAAACAATTAGATGAAAATTTTGGTGTGGTTGAACGTCCTACATTAAAGTTTGAATTATTTTATTTTGACATATTTAGGTACGGTACAAGCTTTGTAACACTACAAGTTCCAAGAGAAGAAGAATTTTCACCTTTAAAAAATAAAGAAGGTAAGGATAGTGTACATACAGCTACAGAAGATTTAAAACGAATGGATTTGATTTAACTAAAGGTGGTGGAATAGATGTCTCAATCATCTAAGCGAAAAAACGATTCTGTGGTAGAAACTTTTAAGGACATCATTCCTTTAACATTTGGAGAAGAGATTGGTAATGCAGCATCACATGGTGCTGCTGCATTACTTACATTATTTATTCTTCCATATGCAGCAGTGCATAGTTTTAACAATGGTGGCACATTAGAGTCAATTAGTGTGTCGATTTATGTGATTAGTATTTTTATGATGTTCATATCATCAACCATTTATCATTCGATGCAAAATAATACGTCTCATAAATATATATTAAGGATTATTGACCATAGTATGATTTATGTGGCTATTTCAGGAACGTATACACCTGTTTTGTTAAGTGTTGTCGGTGGTTGGTTAGGTTGGCTTGTCACAATATTATTATGGGGAACAACATTATGGGGAATTTTGTATAAATCAATAGCAACTAAAGTCAATCATAGATTAAGTCTCATTGTTTATTTGGTGATGGGGTGGGTAGGTATCATATTCTTACCTATTATTATTATGCGAACATCATGGTGGTTTATTTTCTTTATATTTCTTGGTGGGTTATCTTATACTATCGGAGCTTGGTTTTATGCCCAAAAAAATAAACCTTATTTTCATATGATTTGGCATATATTTATTGTTCTTGCTTCTCTCTTACATATGATAGGCATTTTTTATTTTATGTGAATTGCAACATTCTATCCTTTTAATTTAGAGAGAAAAATAAGTATTATTTTTAGATATATCATTATACTTTAAATAAACACATGGTGGCGTTGGAATTTTAACTTTATGGACTTTTTAAAGGGGTGAGATGTACTGATCTCACTCCTTTTTATTGAAAACAAATGGTGTATGAGTACCATCATATTAAAAAGTCAATTTTACGTTTCAATAGCTAAATCCAATAAAAAGGGAGTTTTTTTATGAATCTTAAGTCCATCATTACTGTAATGGCACTCATACTAATAATGTTTATGGCAGCTATAGAAACATCAATCATTTCATTAGCATTACCAACAATAAAAAATAGTTTGAATGCCGGTAATCTAGTTTCATTAGTATTTACCGTATATTTTATTGCTTTAGTTATAGCTAACCCTATCGTTGGTGAGCTCATGTCTAGATTTAAAATTATTAACATTGCTGTTGTAGGGGTATCATTGTTTGCCTTAGGTAGTTTAATGTCGGGATTAAGTCAGACGTTTATTTTTTTAATTATCTCTCGAATAGTACAAGGTTTTGGAGCAGGAGTTATGATGTCACTCTCACAAATAGTTCCAAAGTTGGCTTTTGAAATTCCGTTAAGATATAAAATTATGGGTATCGTCGGAAGTGTCTGGGGGATTTCGAGTATTATTGGTCCATTATTAGGTGGTGCGATTTTAGAGTTCGCTTCATGGCATTGGCTATTCTATATCAATATTCCTATTGCTATATTGGCAATAATACTTGTATTTATGACTTTTCATTTTCCTGATGAGACACAAGTACAACAGAGTCGTTTTGAAATAAAAGGATTGATTATCTTTTATATCTTTATAGCTTTATTAATGTTTGGTTTACTCAACCAACATCATATTATTTTTAATATATTCTCAATTATTTTAGCTTTAGTTGTTTTATGGATGCTATTTAAAGTAGAAAATAGTTTCGAACAACCATTTTTACCAACGAAAGAATTTAACATATCAATAGTTCTAGTTTTTATAACGGATTTACTAATTGCGATAACATTGATGGGATATAATTTATATATACCAGTATATTTACAAGAAAAACTTGGTTTATCACCTTTACAAAGTGGATTTGTAATATTCCCGTTGTCTGTTGCTTGGATTACGCTTAATTTCAATTTAGCTAAAATAGAAGCGCATTTTACTAGAAAAACATTATATATTTGCTCATTCTTTGTTTTATTAGTTTGTAGTCTGATGATAATGTTTGGCTTAAAACTCCCATTGCTTATTGCTTTTGCGGTTATATTTGCAGGTTTAAGTTTTGGCTATATTTATACAAAAGATAGTGTTATTGTCCAAGAGGAAACTTCTCCAAAAAATATGAAAAAGATGATGTCGTTTTATGCATTGACAAAAAATTTAGGTTCGTCTGTCGGATCTACGATTATGGGATATATGTATGCACTAAATGTTGGTTTATTTGGTTCTAATTTACACAATGTATTAGGATTAGTATCAATAATTTCAGTATGTTTAATTGTAATGTGGATGACATTATTTAAGAGTAATCCTATTCAATCTTAGAAACATTACAGAATGATTTTTTAATTATGAGCAAGTAGAAATGCGTATACCATATCTACTTGCTTTTTTTGTGAAAATAAAAAGAAATAAGTTGAGATGAGAAGAAGAAATGTTGTATAACTTAAAATTTTATATGCTTTTATTTACATGATAATATATATGTATATACGAAGTGTAAGGGAGGACAAAAGTGATGAAATTTTTAAAAAATAAATCATATCATTTATTAGTAACACTTATTGTTCTCACTATATTTATTATTTCCGGAGCCATTTTTTTAACGTTTTTAGGCTTTGGTTTGTACGGTTTGAGTCGCATCCTTATTTATTTACACTTAGGCGATTTTAGTTACAATAAAGGCTTTTATGATAATTTAATATACTACGGTAGTTATATCGTATTAGGCTATTTTACTTTATTTTCAATTGAGCATTTAATGGATTATTTTAAAAAGAATCTTCCAAAAAATCCATACTTTCAAGGTATTAACTTTCATCTCATCTCCTACATTGTTACTACAATTATGTTTTATTTTATAGTTCACATACACTATGTACATGTTAATATACATTTTTGGGTAATTATGATTATTATAGGATTTTTATTTGTATGTAAAGAAGTTTTTTATCCTAAAAGTAAAAATTTGAATAATAAAAAGTAAGGCGTTTGTAAAAAAAGAGAATTTAATATGGAATAATTGAACTTAACGATAGAAAATAATTTAATTATTTAATAGCAATGTTTGATAATGCTATTAAACATTGCAGTTGTATCATGCTTTACCAAGCAGTACAAAGTTTGAATAATTACACTATAATGGTATCCAAAATAACAAGAAATTTCTATATTATTCTGAGCATTAAGTTTGTATCGGTAAATAAAATTTGATTGAATATAAAATTATCATTTGAAAAAAAAGGAGTATATGTTTATGGCCAGTTATGAATTATCTAAGACTAAGCGAAATTTAATCGTATCTGTAATGTTAATTAGCGCTTTCGTGGCCATTTTAAATCAAACATTACTTAATACAGCCTTGCCACACATTATGCGTGAGTTAAATATTAATGAGAATACATCGCAGTGGCTGATTACAGGTTTCATGTTAGTGAATGGTGTCATGATTCCACTTACCGCTTACTTAATGGATAAAGTAAAAACGAGACCGCTATATTTAGGTGCAATGGGAACATTTCTGATAGGATCAATCGTTGCTGCTATTGCACCTAATTTTGGCGTGCTCATGTTTGCACGGGTAATACAAGCTGTCGGTGCAGGTATACTCATGCCATTAATGCAATTTACATTGTTTACATTGTTCTCTAAAGAACACCGTGGATTTGCAATGGGACTTGCAGGATTAGTTATACAATTTGCACCTGCAATTGGACCTACATTTACTGGTTTAATCATTGACAATGCAAGTTGGAGAGTGCCATTTATTGTTATTGTCGGTATAGCATTAGTTACATTTATATTTGGTTTTGTATCGATTTCAAGTTATAACACAACGAAAGAAACAAAACTGGATAAAAAATCCGTTATATACTCTACATTAGGTTTTGGATTAATGCTTTATGCTTTCAGTAGTGCTGGTAACCTAGGTTTTTCTAACCCAATTGTCCTTTGTTCGCTTTTAATAAGTCTAATCATCATTGGTATTTTTGTTAAACGACAAATTACAATTTCTAATCCATTATTAAATTTGAAAATATTTAATAACAAAATATTTTGTTTTTCAACAATTACTTCTATGATTATTATGTTATCTATGGTAGGACCTGCATTACTTATTCCATTGTATGTTCAAAATGCTTTAGGATTATCTGCGTTGCTATCAGGATTAGTAATTATGCCTGGCGCGATTATCAATGGTATTATGTCTGTGTTTACTGGGAAGTTTTACGATAAATATGGGCCTAGACCGTTAATATTTACTGGATTTATCTTATTGATTTCTTGTACATTTCTATTATGCTTTCTTAAAGTAGATACATCCTATACGTACTTGATTGTAATCTATGCGATTCGTATGTTTGCTGTGTCTTTATTAATGATGCCTATCAATACGACGGGGATAAATGCATTGAAAACTGAAAACATTTCCCACGGAACGGCAATTATGAACTTTGGACGTGTTATGGCGGGATCTCTAGGAACTGCTCTAATGGTCACTTTTATGAGTATAGGTGCTCAATGGGTTGTATCATCAAGTAATCACGCTAGTAAAGAAATGATTCAACGGCAAAGTGTTGCTGCGGGAGTTGATGTATCGTTCGCGTTAGTCACTGCTTTTGTGATTATTGCTTTTGTTCTAGCATTATTTATAAAGGAGCCTAATCATTCTACTCACAATAGTAGGAAAGTATAATAATTAGAGGTTAGTCTATTTTAAAAATGGGCTAACTTCTTTTTTTATATTAGGAAAAGTCTTATACTAAAAAATATGAATGATATATAAACAGGCAACTATTAGTTGCTATGTAGATAAATTAAAAATCAATAAGGGGGATTTACTTTGTTAACGGTAAATCAAGTTAAAGAAATTGTAGGGGCATTAAAGGATCCGATTATAGATGTGCCATTGAAGGAATCTGAAGGTATTGTTAATGTGTCTATTAAGGATAATATTAACCATGTGAGCGTTAAGGTGGCAATGGCGCAATTAGGGGGGCAACCACAATTAGATCTTCAAATGGCTATAGTCAAAGCCTTAAAAGAAAATGGTGCAAATACTGTGGGAATTCGTTTTGAAGAACTTCCTGGCGAAGTAGTCGAGAGATATATAGGAAAAGGTAGTGAAAAGCCCAAAACCATTGAAGAACTATTATCACAAAATAACCCAGTTGAATTTATTTCTATAGCTTCAGGTAAAGGTGGGGTTGGTAAATCGACAGTGGCTGTCAATTTAGCCGTAGCTTTAGCAAGAGAAGGTAAGAAAGTAGGATTAGTAGACGCTGATATATACGGTTTTAGTGTGCCTGATATGATGGGAATAGATGAAAGACCGGGTATAGATGGTAAGGAGATAATACCTGTAGAGAGACATGGAGTAAAAGTTATTTCAATGGCATTTTTTGTAGAAGAAAATGCACCGGTTATTTGGAGAGGTCCAATGCTTGGTAAGATGCTTACAAATTTCTTTACAGAAGTACAGTGGGGAGAACTTGATTATCTACTTCTTGATTTACCACCTGGCACAGGAGATGTAGCTTTAGATGTACATTCAATGTTACCATCAAGTAAGGAAATTATAGTAACGACACCGCATCCAACCGCGGCGTTTGTAGCGGCTCGAGCAGGTGCAATGGCTAAACATACAGAACATACTATTCTTGGAGTTATAGAAAATATGAGCTATTTTGAAAGTAAGGAAACAGGTAAGAAAGAGTATGTTTTTGGAAAAGGAGGAGGCAAAAAGCTTTCTGATGAACTTGAGACGCAATTATTTGCTGAACTTCCATTAGAACAACCTACATGGAATCCCAATGACTTTTCGCCTTCGATATATCAATCGGATGATCGTTTAGGAGAATTATATAATTCAATCGCAAGAAAAGTTATAGCAAGCACCCAAAAACAATAAAATCGATAATACCTAAATTGTGTTTAAATCGTGTGAAAAATATTTTCATACGATTTTTCTATTGCAAATTTTAAGAAATGTGTTAGAATATCTTCTTGTGAGTGAATAAAAGAACTCATACGAATAAAAAATAATTCAATTTAAATGTTGACTTCAAAACATAAAATTGATATTATATAAAAGTCGCTAAAAAGTGGATGTAAAGCGATTAATAACTTTGTTAAGTTGGTGTAAAAATAACCCTTGCAAAGTTAATGAAAAGCTTTTAAAATTAATTAAGTAATATCAATTAGTTATTGACTTTTATCGAAGCGATATAGTACAATATAAAAGATTGATTTTACAAAATGAACATTGAAAACTGAATGACAATATG
>NZ_KV838689.1:0-3606 GCF_001838765.1 Staphylococcus sp. HMSC34G04 | reverse complement strand
AAAATGGTAATTAGCTATATTTTTCTAACTTTTCAATAGAACCATTTTAAATAAATGTATTTAAAATTCAAATAACAATTGCGATGGGGGGAATTTGTTCAAAAAGAAGTTTTTTGAGAGCTATTAGTTTCTTTTATAACAATTTAACTCAACATATACTTTTACGTGTTTGTGTGAGAAAGCAACTCTGGCAATGGTGAAAACACGTAATAACCAACTAATATCCATACTATTGGCATAAAAATAAGAACAGTATAGTATAAGCCTTTATAATTCTTTGAAGAATCACTTTTTCTATTTTTAATATAATAAAAGCTCGTTATAAGCATTGAAATAGTGAAAATAATAGTTATAATAACTAATAAATTATTACCGGCTCTTGTAGTTTCACCACCTAATACTATATCTTTTATTGCTACAAAAATCATGTTTATTAAAAATAGCAGACTACTAATTTTAAACATCTTTTCAAACATTAAAGCACCTCCTAAATATGGTTATACCTTATTTTAACATATTTTACTATAATACCTTTTTCTTATTATAACTTCAAAAATTATGCCAAATGTTTTATCCTTTATATTATATACTTTTAGGAGTGGAATATATGGATATTCTATTTAGTATTGCTATAACTTACATTTTGATTCAAACATTGGTATCAGGAATTTTAAAAATTTATTCTTTTTCACATTTTTCTCTAAACACATATGAATTATTAAATCATAAGGTGAATTTAAAACTAATTAAATTTTGTTCATTTTTACTAATATTTATAGAAGTTTTTGTTCCACTAACTATATTTCTTTCACTGAAAATTTCTATGTGGAGTATGACAATACTCTTATTAATGTATACTTTTTTTAGTTTATTTGTAACGGTTTTAATATTTATAGGAAAAAAGGGCCAAGAATGTGATTGTTTTGGTAAAAGATTAACAAGTAATATAAACTGGACCAAAGTGTCAATGAATATGCTTAGTGTATTAATTATATCTTGCTCTTTTAAATTTGATATCACCATAAATGTATATTATATAATTATAAACTCTGTTTTTTTATGTTTTTATTTCTATATAAAAACAATAATCAATAGAAAGGGACGATGAAATTCATGGTATACATAATAGCTTTGTTACTGTTTGTTTTAATTATAAGCATCATATTTTTCTATAATGATATAAATAGAAAAATATTGGATTTGCAAGGAATCCCTATATCCTTATCTTTCCCATACAAAAATTTTAATTTAACAGAAAGTAAAAATTACATTTTTTGTTTAAGTACTCAGTGCCCCCACTGTGCTAAAATTATAGATGAGTTGCTGAGCTTAAATGATCACTTAAATAATGTCTATGTAATTTTTATAGACGATGAAGTTGCTGTAGATAACTACTTTAATACGAAAGGTCCATTCAATTTTAAAATTATAAAAGATATTAATTGGGAAGAATTATTCATTTCACAAACTCCATTTATGTATGTTGTAAATGAGAAAAATATCATTACTGAAAAAGGTATATTAAAAAACACTAAGAACTTAGAAATTTATTAAAAGTATTTTGGAGGATACTATGAAACAAAAAAACCCAGTTTTACATTTAGTTAATGAGATTGAAATTCCTAAGTGGTTACTCTTTTTCTCTGTTTTATTATCAATAATAGGCAGTATATTTCAACTTATAGTTCCTTTATTCACTCAAAATATAGTTGATAATTTTTCAGAAGTCATAAAAAACAAATACTATATTATAGTATTTGTTTTCATTTTTTTGTTAAGTTCCATCTTGAACGGATTAAGTATATATCTATTAACTAGATTAGGCGAAAATATAATTTATTCTCTAACTAACAAAGTTTGGAATCATATTTTAAGATTAAAAACGTCTTTTTTTGATAAAAATAGTAATGGTGAACTATTAAGTAGAATTATAGATGACACTAAATCAATAAACAGTTTCATTACAGAAATTATACCATCTTTTTTTCCATCAATAATTGTACTATTTGGATCAATCTTTTTTTTATTTATGCTAGATTGGGAAACAGCTTTAATTGCTCTTATTTCAATACCTATGTATGTCATTTTAATAATACCAATAAGCAACGTAATGCAAAAACTTTCTTATAAAACACAACTTGAAACTGCTAAGGTTAGTGGTGTAATAGCTCATGTTTTATCTAAAATCAAATTAGTTAAACTTTCAAATTCAATTAATAAAGAGTTTCGTCAAACTAATTCATATTTACGAAATATATATTATTTTGGGGTGAAAGAAGGTGTTATCAATTCAATTGTAGTACCTCTTTCTACGTTAATTATGCTTGTTTCAATGGGGGGTGTATTAGGTTTTGGAGGATATAGAGTGGCATCTGGAGCCATATCTCCTGGCACGCTTATTGCTCTTATTTTTTATATGACTCAATTAACTGACCCTATTGAAAAAATATCTAGTCTCTTTACAGGATATAAAAAAACTATAGGTGCAAGTCAAAGACTTTCTGAAATATTAAGTGAAGAAAAAGAAAATTTACAAAATAATAATCTTAATATTTTAAATTCAGTAGATTTATCATTTAATAACGTATCTTTCAGTTATGATGAAAACAATCATGTTTTTACTAATTTATCCTTTACTATACCTAAAAATAAAATAACTGCTATAGTAGGTCCTTCCGGTTCTGGTAAAACAACTATTCTTAATTTGATTTCAAGACTATATGAAATTCAAAGTGGTTCAATTAAGTATGGAACTAATTCTATTTATGACTATTCTTTAGTTAATTGGAGAAAAAATTTAGGATATGTTATGCAAAACTCTGGTGTATTGAATAGAACAGTGAAAAGCAATATTACTTATTCGCTACAAGAGACACCATGTATAGAAGATATCATTTATTATTCTAAGCTAGCGTCAACGCATGATTTTATAATGAAATTACCTAATGATTATAATACGCTTATTGGAGAAAAAGGAATTAATTTATCTGGCGGTGAAAAACAAAGGTTAGATATAGCTAGAAACTTTATTAAAACACCTGGGATTTTGTTGTTAGATGAAGCTACTTCAAATTTAGATAGCGAAAGTGAACACAAAATACAAGAATCTATAAAAAATGTTAGCAACGATAGAACAACAATAATAGTAGCGCATCGTCTTTCCACTGTACTAAAAGCTGATAAAATAATTTTTATCGATAATGGTGAAATTACAGGAATGGGTACTCATGAAGAGTTATTAGCTAGACATTCAAAATATAAAAATATGATTGAGCTACAACAATTAAAGTAAGATATTCAGAATTATATGACATATACTGTTGAATATGTTATTCTCTAATCAAACATATATAAAGGAGGTATTCGTTATGGGTAAAACTCCACAAGTAAAGCCAGGCTTGCCAAATCCTTGGACAACTGCAGCTCAAATTGTAACTGCAGCTTCTTGTAAACATCATACAAAATATTCTTGTGAAACTTCACCAGCAGAAACGAAACATCCAAAAGCTCCGGGCTCAAATTAAAAAAGTGGCTAATTATTAGCCACTTTTTTAATAATCCTTATTTTTGGTTTTGTTGCAAAGTTAGAAAAATATAGCTAATTAC
>NZ_KV838688.1:0-83189 GCF_001838765.1 Staphylococcus sp. HMSC34G04 | reverse complement strand
TTTCTTATACATGAGCCTCAGCTCATGTGTTCGTTTGCTTCTTTTCGAACATTACATATACATTCCGCCGTTAACATGAATTGTTTGGCCTGTAATATATTTAGCTTTATCAGAAGCTAGGAAGGCAACAGTATTAGCTATATCTGTATCTTCTCCAAAACGTTTTAAAGGAATTTGCTCTAACATTTGATCCTTCAAATCATCACTTAAAGCATTTGTCATATCTGAAACGATAAAGCCAGGTGCTACAGCGTTCACTGTAATACCTCGTGATGCTAGTTCTCGTGCTGCAGTTTTAGTTAATCCAATAACACCTGCTTTTGTTGCAACATAGTTTGCTTGTCCAGGATTACCCATTGCACCAACAATACTAGTTAAATTAATGATTGCACCACTACGTTGACGTAACATTTGTGGCGTTACTTTTTGAATACAGTTAAACACGCCTTTTAAGTTCGTATCAATCACGTCATCCCACTCTTGTTCTTTCATGCGCATAAGTAAGTTGTCTTTAGTTATTCCTGCATTGTTAACTAATACGTCTACAGAACCAAATTGACTTACCACTTCTTTAATCATTTCTTTAACTTCATCGCCTTTTGCAACATTGGCTTGTATTGCAAAACTTTCTACACCTTTAGCTTTAATTTCTTCAACAACTGCTTCTGCTTTATCTTTACTTCCAGCATAATTGACAGCTACATTATATCCTTCTTCTGCTAATTGCAATGCAATGCTTCTACCTATACCACGAGAAGCACCTGTAACTAAAGCACTTTTATTCATGATTATTATTCCATCCTTTCACATCTTCAAGTGTTTGAATTGAAGTGATTTTTACATCTCGATTAATTTTTTTGATGAGCCCAGATAATACTTTTCCAGGTCCAATTTCAATAAAGTGATCGACACCTTGATTAATCAACCACTCCGTTGATTGAATAAATTGAACAGGTAAATATAATTGTTTAACCATATTGCGTTTAATTACTTCGGCATCGGTTTCTCCCTTTGCATTAACATTCTGAACAATTGGATAATTAGCATTATGCCACTCAAATTGATTAATGAAATTAGCAAAATCCTCTTCAATAACTTTCATCATTGAAGAGTGAAAAGGACCGGAAACAGCTAACGGAAGAACGCGTTTAGCTCCAAGTTCTTTGCCCTTTTCTACTAATTCATCAATTAAAGGTTTATGTCCAGACACCACGATTTGACCTGGTGAGTTAATATTAGCAGGTTCAATTAACTGTTCATTTGTAGATAACGTTTGACATATCTTATCAACATCATCATAGTCCAAACCTAATACTGCTGCCATACCTCCAACACCGTTAGGAAACGCTTGAGCCATAAGTTGGCCACGTTTACGTACAATTCTAACTGCATCTTCAAAAGCTAATACACCACTAGCAACTAAACTTGAATATTCTCCTAAGCTATGTCCCATAGTATAATCTACTTTTAAATGATTTAAAGATTCTAGTAACGCAATACTATGTGTTAATAGTGCAGGTTGTGTATTTTCTGTTTCTCCTAATTTCCCATCATTATCATTAAACATCGTTTCTAACAAATCAAAGTCTACTGTCTCTTGAGCTAAATTTAATACTCGAGTCGAGCGTTCTTCTTCGTTATATAAATCACTAGCCATCCCTACTTTTTGTGCACCTTGACCAGGGAATACAACTGCTATTTTACCCATTTTACTCACCTACTGTATCTTTCATAATTTGAACGATATTCTCTTCACCAGCAATTTTTGCTTGTCTAATTGCAGAATAAAATGCTTTAGCGTTTGAACTACCGTGAGCTTTTACAACCGTACCATCTAAACCTAATAATACTGATCCACCATATTCTGAGTAGTCCATTTTCTTAGCAAATGTGTCTAAATCTTTTTTCAACACTGCACCAGCTAATTTATTTTTGAAGCTACTCATTATTGTTTCTTTCAACATTTTACCTATAGACTTTGCAGTGCCTTCAAGATTTTTAAGGACCATGTTACCTGTATAACCATCTGTTACTACGACATCAACATTTCCATCCATAAGTGTTTTTGCTTCAATATTACCTGTAAAGTTAAATGATTGATTTTTCTCAAATAAATCATATGCTTTTTTAGTTAAAGAATTTCCTTTAGCTGCTTCAGTGCCAATATTAAGAAGTGACACTGAAGGATTTTGAATACCGCGAATTTTTTGAGCGTAAATATTTCCTAATTGCGCATATTGTAGTAAATGTTCTGCTTTAGCGTCAGCATTGGCACCAACATCTAAGAACACAAACCCTTTGCCATCAGTAGTGGGCAATGTTACAACTAACGCAGGTCTTGCTACGCCTTTAATACGTCCAACAATAAATAACCCAGCTGACATTAAAGCACCTGTATTTCCCGCTGATACACAACCATCAGCTTCACCTGATTTTACCGCCTCAGCCATCTTAACCATGGAGCTATCTTTTTTACGTTTAATTGCACGTACTGGTTCATCTTCCATTTCAATCTTTTCGGTACAATGTCGAAACTCTATACGCTCATGACTTAAATTGTATTGTGATTCGTCACCAAAAAGAATAATTTCCAAATCTTTAAAGTCTTCGACAGCTTTTTTAACTGCATCTAATACAATACCAGGCGCATCATCTCCACCCATCATATCTACAGCAATTTTAACCATTTCATTCATCCTCACTTGTATAGTACATTTTGAATTTCCCTTTAAAAACTAACATATCTGAAACATAAGAATTCACTTCAATAATATAATGTTTATCTGTTATATCTATGACACGGGCATCTGCTCGAACTGTGTCATTTAATTTTACTTTTTCTTTAAATTCAACTTGACTTTCATGTGTCAATACTATTGGTTTATGTATAAGAGCTACACATAATGAGTTAGCTTGTGCAAATAAGACATGCCCTCTAGCAATCTCACTTTTTGCAAAAACAGAATCAATTGTAATTTCAATTAGAGATTGCGCGCTAACATCAGGATTCACTTGAATCAAATCACCTATAATTTCATTGGCCTCTATTGATTTGATTCGGCCATAATTCTGTTCAGCGACTAATTTAATTCTTTTACGTAACTCAGGAATATTTAAATGTGTGCGATCTAAACGTATGGTTTGAATACTTACATCAAACTTCTCACACAATTCATAATCAGTGATGAAGGGGTTTAATTCGATAGCCTCTTTAATGGCTACTCGTCTATCGTTTTTCTTTAATTTCACACGCTCACCCCTCATTTTAGTACCAAGTCTTAAATATTCCTTAAATATCATAACACTTTCTTTATCTATTACTCAACAATAAACTGTATCAATCTATATTCAGCTGATCGTATCTTTTTATAAAATCAAAATATATCTTTGAATAGTATAATATTTTTTTCTAATCAAAACGAATGTGGCGTAAGTTTTGTTTAATAAACTCTCTTAAATGACTATATTGTTGTTCGAAAAATTGGCCAGATTGTATAAGTTCTGCTGCTTCATCTCTAGCAACTTCAAGCATACGATAATCTTCTACTACATTTGCTACAAGAAAGTCTGGAAGACCGCTTTGTTTTACTCCAAAGAAATCTCCTGGACCTCTCATTTCTAAATCTCTTTCACTTAATTCGAATCCATCAGTAGTTTGAGTCATAATGGTCATACGTTCAATACCTGTTTCAGTCTTGGGAGATGCAATTAATACACAATAACTTTGATGTTCACTACGACCAACACGCCCACGTAATTGATGTAATGTAGATAAACCAAATCGATCTGCATCATAAATCATCATAAACGTTGCATTAGGTACATTTACACCCACCTCAACTACAGTAGTAGAAACTAAAATATCTATTTCATGTTCACTGAATTTTTGCATGACTTGATCTTTATCTTCAGCAGTCATTTTCCCATGTAATAATCCAACTTTTTCATTACCGTAATCACTTTGTAAGGATTCATAAAGTTCCACAACATTTTGTACATCTTCTAAATGCTCAGAGCTTTCAATTAATGGACAGATCACATAGGCTTGTCTACCCTTTTTTAATTCATTCGACATTTGTGCAAGTACTTGATCATATTGCTCATGTTTTGCCCAACTTGTTTTTATAGGTTTTCTGCCTTTTGGTAATTGTTTAATTGAAGATACATCCATTTCACCGAAAACAGAAATAGCGAGTGTTCTAGGGATTGGTGTCGCTGTCATAAACAACACATTGGTCATCGCACCTTTTTCTCTTAGAATTTGTCGTTGGTTAACACCAAATCGGTGCTGTTCATCTGTAATGACTAATCCAACATTATTGAAGACAACATCATCTTGTATCAAGGCGTGTGTACCAATCAAACAATCGATAGTTCCATTTTCTAATTGTTCTAGAAGAAGTCGTCTTTTTTTCCCTTTAACAGAACCAGTTAATAAAGCTACGTTCATTGTATTACCAAATAGTTGCATCAAACTTTCAGCGTGCTGTTCAGCTAAAATCTCCGTTGGAACCATTAATGCAGATTGATATCCTGCAGTTTTTAAGGCGTACATACAAATTGCTGCTACTATAGTTTTGCCGGATCCAACATCACCTTGTAACAACCGATGCATACGAATAGGCGCCTTTAAATCACGAAATATTTCATTGACACTAACTTTTTGAGCATCAGTTAACTCAAATGGCAAACTATCAATAAATTGTTTTACTTTATTTATATCGTAATTAATTTCAATAGCTTCATCTGATGTCTTTTCTAAGCGATTTAACCATTGCATACGTAGCTCAAACATAAATAGCTCTGTAAATGCATAAGTTCGTCTAGCTCTTAGCAAGTTTTGTTTATCAATAGGATGATGTAATGTTTGAATTGTATATGCTAAAGTTTCTAATTTATACTTTTCTCTGAGGTCATCAGTCAACCATTCATGAATTGTAACATCACTAAGTGCCTGTCTAATGTTATCTCGTAACTGCTTTTGTTTTATTCCTTCTTTAACTCGATATACTGGTTCTAAATGGGCATCCTCTTGATTTTTTTGATCATTAAAAAAAATACGATTACCATTAATCTCTTGTTTATTACGATTCCATTTCCCTTTTATAGTGACAATACTATTTAGTTCAAGTTTCTTTTTTAAATATGGTTGATTAAAAAATACGCATTTAACAGCGATATGATTTATCATAAGATGGACAGTTAATTTCGATTTATTACGACCAAAAAAAGCAACAGTTGGACTGGAATAAACCTCACCTTGAACTGTTACAGTTGCTTGATCGTCTGCTTGATTTAAATCAATAACAGTATTATCTTCATAACGTGTCGGTAAGTATAATACTAAATCTTCAACTGATTTAATATTTAATTCTTCTAACAACGCTAAACGTTTTGGACCTATACCTTTAATTTTATCTAATGCATACGGGCTCTCAATAAGATGAACTTTTGACATGATGAATCACCTATTATTTTTCATTATCTTTAATCTCAACATCTATTTTACCATGTTCAATTGATTAATTTGCGTTTCACGGGTTAATTATATCAACACTTCACTATTAAAATTCTCATTATATATAAAAATAACGATTAGTGATTTAAATTCACTAACCGTTATTCCGACTATTTATTATCAAAAGGTAAATAGTATTTCATTTATTCTACTGCGAAGAAATACTGATAAATAGGCTGTCCACCTTCGTGTTGTTCTACTTCTACATCAGGGTACTCCGATTCAATCCAATCAATGATTTGGTTTGTAATTGAATTATCGGCATCTTCGCCTGAAATCATTGTTAAAATTTCGCTATCTTCATTAAGTAGTTTGCTGAGTAGACCTTTAACTGCATGAAATTGATTAAAGTCACTTATCACAATTTTATCTTCAGCTAGACCCATGAATTCATCTTTCTTGATTTCAATACCGTCTATTTTAGTATCTCTAACTGCAAAAGTAATTGAACCAGATTGAACAGTTTCCAAAGCATCATTCATGTGGCTTTTATTATCTTCTAAATTAGATTCTTGATCATATTGGAATAAGGCTGATATTCCCTGTGGAATCGATTTAGTAGGAATCACTACAGTTTCAGCTTCTACTATACTAGCCGCTTGTTCACTGGCCATCATAATATTTTTATTGTTTGGTAAGATAATTGCACGTTTACATTTTGATTGTTCAATAACCTTAACTATATCTTCAGTAGAAGGGTTCATTGTTTGCCCACCACTAATAATGTGCGTTGCTCCCATAGATTTAAATAATTCAGCAATACCATCGCCTACAGAAATTGTAACAATGGCTGTTTCAACTGTTTTGGATTCATTAGTTGCTTTATTTTGAATTCCATCTTGTTCCTTACGAATAACTTCACGATGTTGTTCACGCATGTTTTCTACTTTAAGTTTAATTAACTCACCATATTTTTGACCATAATTAAATACATCACCCGGATGTTCTGTATGTACGTGCACTTTAACAATTTCATCATCATTAATTACTAATAACGAATCACCGAATTCACTCATATCATTACGAAATTCTTGCTCGTCAAATGCTTTTTTATTTTTACCAAATCGAACCATCATTTCCGTACAATAACCGTAAACAATGTCCTCTGTATTAATAACCCCATGAAAATCATGATCGTCATTAACAAATGATTCAGTATCAAGTTTAGGTGCTTGTGCTTCTACTTTTTCGCCTTTGAGACCCTTTAAGAAGCCTTCATAAACGCATAATAAACCTTTACCACCACTATCAACAACGCCTACTTCTTTAAGTACTGCTAATAAATTAGGCGTATTATCTAAAGACTCGCTTGCAGCTTCAATCACGTGTACCATTAAATCAACGCAATCTTCAGCTTGATCCACGTAATCCATTGCGGCTTTTGCTGCATCTTTGGCTACTGTTAAAATCGTCCCCTCTACCGGTTTCATAACTGCCTTATAAGCTGTTTCAACTCCAGCTTGAAAACTCTCAGCAAACTGTTGCACGCTTATTTCTTTTTCTCCTTCAATATTCTTACAAAAACCTCTGAATAATTGAGAAAGAATAACACCTGAATTACCACGAGCTCCCATAAGTAATCCTTTTGAAAATGTTTTACCTAACTCTCCAATATTTTGAGATAAATTATTTTCGACTTCCTCACGACCAGAAGTAATAGTTAAATTCATATTTGTCCCTGTATCTCCATCTGGAACAGGATAGACGTTTAATGAATCCACTAAGTCTGCATTATTTGATAAATTTTGTGCCCCTTGTATAATCATATCGGCAAATAATTTACCATTTATTTTGCTAATCATTTCACGTTGTCCTCCTAAACCTTTTTCACTGTCTCATTTACACGTACACCTTGTACGAAAATATTTATTGAATTTACTTTCACATTTAGTGTTTTTTCTAAAGTATATTTAACAGTTGATTGAAGATTGCTTGCTACTTCAGAAATTTTCACACCATAGCTCACGATGATATACATATCTACATCAATAATTCCGTTGTCTTCTCTAACTTTAATGCCTTTAGCATAGTTATCGTGTCCAAGGATTTCAGCGATACCATCTCTAACTTGTTGTCTTGATGCCATACCAACAATTCCATAACTTTCAACGGCTTTGCCACCAACTACTGATGCAATTACATCATTTGAAATATCAATTTTACCGTAGTCATTTGAAATTTCTAATGTCATATCTGTTCCTCCTGAAAATTTCAGAATTTTATTTTTAAAGCGTTGTGCCTAGGTTATTTTATTAATGCCTTAAATACTTTAAAAATCAAATCATTGTTGATGCTTTAAATTAATAAAATTTGTATTTTTAAAAATTAGGTTTACTTTGTTTGTAAATTTATCTAATTAATTTAACTGTTTCTTTACAGTATCATACTATATAACTCCACATCACACAATTATAGCATAATAAATTGCATTTTATTGTAATTTTTATAATTTATAAAAGTCTTTATTGCCGACAATCTCATTATGTGTTATCTTATTAAAGTATATAAGTAGTAGTGTGTATTTATATTTATTAAAGGAGGTACTTTCATGGGTAAACAATGTTTCGTAACAGGTCGTAAAGCTTCGACTGGTAATCATCGTTCACACGCTTTAAATGCGAATAAACGCAGATGGAACGCTAACCTTCAAAAAGTTAGAATCCTTGTAGACGGCAAACCTAAGAAAGTTTGGGTTTCTGCACGTGCTTTAAAATCTGGTAAAGTTACTAGAGTTTAATAAATATAATGCACATAATAAAAATATCCTTATGTGGAGGATAAATTTTAAGACCTTAAAGGTGAGCCCTTTAAGGTCTTTTTTTAGTCACGACTACGTATTTTTAAAATTGATCCTTGTTCAACTCGAATGATTGCTTCATTATCCATTACCTCATTTGAAATTGTGAGTGTAGAGCCTAAATTTAAGTGTTCTTGATTTAAATTATATTTGAACCCCTGTAAAGTTAATATAGCTTTATCGTTGAGAGGGATAAACGATATATATGGATAATTACTATCTCTGTTGATTACATACTTACCTTCACCTAATAATTGAATATGATTTTGTTGATCAATGACTTTTATTTTTATAGACTGATGTAAGTATTGAGGTTTTTGTAAAATTTGAAGCACACCCATAAAGTGATCTAACCGACCGCCTGTTGCACCATAAATAGTAATTTCTGTGTATCCTCTTTCAACTGCTTGAGCTACTCCTAAAGCTAAATCAGTATCATCTTTTTCAGCTTCAACCGGTTCGATATGAAGATTTTGCATCAACATCAAACGTTCTTCGTCATTCACTGAGTCAAAATCACCTACAGAAAATATAGGTTGAATACCTTGTTTTACGAGTATAAGCGCACCTCTATCAATACCTGCCCAATTAGAATCTTTTTCTTTTTCGAAAATATGATTAGGTAACAAACGCTGAGAACATAATAAATTAATCTTCACATTATCATTCCTTTAATAAAGATGTTACTTTTGCATAATCCTCTTGTTTAAAGAAGTATGAACCAGTGACTAACATTGTAGCACCCTGTTCTACACATCGTTTACTCGTTTGATCGTTAATTCCTCCATCTACCTCAATATCAAAAGTTAAATGATTTTCATGTTTGAGTTGATTTAATTGCTCAATCTTAGTCACGCATTGTTCTATGAATGTTTGTCCGCCAAAACCAGGATTTACAGTCATTACTAAAACATAATCAACAATACTCAATATAGGTAAAATTGTTTCTACAGATGTTCCGGGATTGATGACGACACCTGCTTTTTTCCCTAATTGTTTAATTTGTTCAATTGCCCTATGTATATGTGTTGTCGCCTCAACATGGACTGAAATCATATCAGCACCATGTTCAGCAAAAAGATTAATATAATTTTCAGGTTGTTCAATCATTAAATGAACATCTATTGGCAAATGAGATTGTTGTCTAACAGCATCCAATATTGGAATACCAATTGAAATATTAGGGACAAATTTACCGTCCATCACATCAAAGTGTAATCCGTCTACCTTGGCTGCTTCTAACAATTGAAGTTCTTCTTTTAAATTTAAAAAATCTATAGATAAAAGTGATGGTAAAATTTTAACCATTTAGTATCGAACCTTTCTATTGGAAATTTCATTATATAATTGCTGATAATGATCATATCTAAATTGTGGAATTTCTCCTTTTTCAACGAGTGTCTTAACATGACACTGTGGTTCTTTTATATGATTACAATTACGAAACTTACATTGCTCTCCTGCTTCATGAATATCTATAAAAAAATCTTTTAGTTGCTCTTTTTCAATATGATTAAAATCTAACGCGCTAAACCCCGGTGTATCAGCGATGTAACCACCTTTTCTATCGTATAATTCGACATGTCTTGTAGTGTGTTTACCCCTATTCAATGACTTAGAAATATCATTAGTTTCTAATTTCAACTGAGGCTGATAACTATTTAAAAAAGTAGATTTCCCCACTCCAGATTGGCCACTTAATACTATTAAACCGTCAGACCATTCATCAACAGTAGCAGTATAATTACTATCTTTTCCAATAAACTGCGTAGCATATCCTATTTTTTGATATAGTTTTATTGTATCTTTGATTTTTAGAATTTCTTGTTCAGAAGCTATATCATGTTTAGTGATTAAAATTCTAGGTTTGAGATGATAAGAATGAGCAATCACTAAATAGCGATCTAATAATTGTGTTGAAAATTCAGGCTCGACTGCACTCATTACTATCACTAACTCGTCAATATTACTTACTGGTGGTCGTTTTAGTTCATTATTTCGGTCATGTACATGATGAATATAGCCCTCTTTCGTATTTTGAACTTCAAAATCTACGATATCGCCCACCACAGGTGAAAACTTCTTTTTTCTGAATAAACCACGTGGTTTGGTATCAAATCTCTCACCTTCTACATCTACTTGATACACACCACTGATTAGTTTAACGATTCGACCAGTCTTCAAAAAGACACCTCTCATTTATGTTTTATTATTCATATTATATCAAAATACTAGTACTTATAATATAACAACTCAATTCAAGCTCATTATTTACTTACTAGTATATTGTTTTCAATAAATTTTTAAAGACAAATTGTCTCACATTAATAAAACGAGCCTGCAACATATGTATTCATATGTACAGACTCTTCATCTTTTTTAAGAATTTTTTCATTTTAATTAGATAATCATTCAAAATTATCTCTATTATAATCATCATTGAAAAGTTACACTACAAATTTATTATCTACTTCCCATTAGTTGTTACTCATTTAGCCATCATAGCTCACATCTTTATCAGCTACAATTTTATTATCAACTCTTATGGTGTAGCCAGCGTCACTTCCTTTTTTAATTTTTAAAGGAATATTAATTGTCTTATCACTTTTAATATTAAACGTTTGAACTGCTGAATCACCTTTGTTATCAATATCACGAATAAATACTTCTACTTTTTGACTTTTATTTTTTTTACCGGTATACGGTACTTTAACAGTCTCATTTTTAGTCGTTGTATCCTTGTCCTCATCATCATCTTCATCAGACTTTTCTCCTTTAGAAACTACTAATAGTATAGTAGAACCTTCATCAACAGTTTTATCCTTTGGAGATTGAGAAATGACATTACCTTTTTCGACATCATCGTTGTTTTCTTTTGTCACTTGAACTTTAAATCCTTTATCTTCAAGTTCTTTTTTTGCTGACTCGTATGACTTATTTTCATAATTGTTGACATATACTTGTCGAACACCTAATGATTCATAAATTGTAATATGATGATTATTAACGGAAACTTCACTATTAGCTACAACACTTTGTTCAGAAATTAATCCTTTTTCATATGTTTGACTATAAGCTTGCTCAACGTGAATATCTTTAAATCCGATAGCCTTTAATTTTTTTAGCGCATCATTTTTCGACATACCTAAAACATTTGGCATCTTAACCTTCTCTGGTCCTTTGGATAGAACGATATCAATTCTATCCCCTTGTTCGACGCGTTCTCCACTATCTGGATTTGTTTTAATAATTTGGTTTTCAGGATATTTATCACTATAATTTCTTGATATGTCACCTACTTTTAGGTGATGACTATCTAATACCTTTTCAGCTTGTTTTTCAGTTTTCCCTTTAAGATCAGGCATTTCTTCATATTTATTTCCAAAAACAGCCATAGCTACAAAAGAAAATAAACCAATTAATAATATTACAAAAATGATTGATAAAATTGCAATTTTCATTTTAGAACGTTTTTTGTCGCTTTTTTGATAATAACGTGGTTCAGACGATTGAAATTCTTGTTGTTTTATTGAATCATTAACAATAGGTATTTGCATGGTTTTATTAAGGTCATTTTGATTTTGTTCATCATAGATTTTATGATTCAAATCATCTTTAGTGAGTGGTACAGTTTTAGTTTTATCTAGTTCGTATTTTTCTTCATTCAAACGATTCTCATGTAACGCACTTGTTAAATCGTCACACATTTCTTGAACAGTATGATAGCGATGATATTTATCTTTCTCTGTTGCACGTAAAACGACATTACTCAATGATTGAGGTACATCATCTCTTTTATCCGTTGTAATATTTGGGATGCTATCTTGAATATGCTTTATAGCAATACTCACTGCAGTCTCTCCATTGAATGGTGGCTCTCCAACTAACATCTCATATAATACAATACCAATTGAATATATGTCAGTACTTTCATCAGTAGCTTCGCCTTTAGCCTGTTCAGGTGATAAATATTGAACGGTTCCTAGAACATGATTCGTTTGAGTCAGCGACGTTTCACTCAATGCTTTAGCAATACCAAAATCAAAAATTTGTAATTTTTTATTCTTATCAATTAATATATTCTGTGGTTTAATATCTCGATGAACAATTCTCATGTCATGCGCATGTTTGATTCCACTCAAAATTTGTTCTGTAAACTGAATAGCAGTTTCTACACTAAGTGGACCATGACTGTGTATATATTCCGCTAAAGTAGGACCTTCTATGTATTCCATAACAATATAAAAACAATCATCTTCCTCATCTACATCAATCATACTGACTATATTCTCATGAGAAAGTTGAGAAGAATTATGTACTTCTCTTTCAAAACGTTTAAATGTCTCTTCTTTTTCACTTGGAGGAATCGAAATCGCTTTAATAGCAACTTTTCTGTTAAGTATTGAATCTTCAGCTAAGTAGACAATACTCATCCCACCACCACCGAGTTTATCGGTTATAGTATAGCGTTCATTTATGACTTTACCTATCATACTTTATCACCTTCTAACTTTAAAAGGATAAAGCTGACATTATCTTTTGAATCATGAGCAAGCGCTAAGTCCAATAACTCATTACCATGTACGTCTAATGAACTATTTGAACTTAGTAATTCTTGGATTTCATAATCTCTGACATAATCAGTAAGTCCGTCAGAGTTCAAAAGAAGATAATCATAAAAATGAGTTCTCTTGATAAACAAATCTGGAGAAACACGTTTATCTGTTCCCATGACTTTAGTAATAATATTACGTTGTGGATGATGAAATGCTTCATCTTTAGTAATTTGCCCCGTCATTACTAAGTGATTAACAAATGAATGGTCGCTCGTAATTTGATCCATCTGTCTCTGATTAATTACATAAGCGCGCGAATCTCCTACATTTGCTACAACAACTTGTTTATCATAAATGATGGCACAAACGAGCGTTGTACCCATACCTCTGTACTCTTCATTTTCTTGAGCATAGTTGTACAGCTGAAAATTGATTTCTTTAATGTTCGAACGCAACCACGATTCAGCACGATTTATTTCAATTAGATTTTCTTCTTCAAAACGCTTTTGAAGTTCATAAGTGACAAACTGACTAGCTATTTCTCCAGCTTGATGTCCACCCATGCCATCGCATAATACTAGCATTTGTTGCTGTGTTTGATTGTAAAATATACCGCCAGCGTCCTCGTTTTTCTCACGATGTTGCCCAGTATCAGTGAAAAATTGTGCGTTTAACATATGTCTTTACCTCGTTTCTACTTGTCGTTCCTTCGCTCTTAATTGTCCACATGCAGCATCAATATCTGACCCTTGCTCACGTCTAATTGTAGCATTAATTCCTAATCTCTTTAATTCCTTCTCGAATTTAAAAATATCATCTTTTGGTGTCTTTACATAATTTCTTTCAGGGACATGGTTAACTGGTATTAAATTAACGTGGCAATTGAGATCCTTAATTAAATGTGCCAAATCCCTCGCATGTTCAAGTTGGTCATTAACACCACCAAATAATCCATATTCAAAAGTAACACGGCGATTTGTCTTTTCTTGATAATAACGAATAGCTTCCATTAACTTATCAACATTATAAGCACGATTGATAGGCATTAATCTTGATCTTATTTCGTCTTTAGCGCCATGAAGACTCACAGCAAAATTTATTTGTATATCTTCTTCGGCAAAATCATAAATTCTTGGAATAATTCCTGATGTAGATACAGTAATATGACGTGCACCAATATTTAAACTGTTATCATCATTAACAATTCTTAAGAAATCCATCATTTCATCGTAATTCTCGAAAGGTTCACCTATGCCCATAATGACAATTTGTGATACACGCTCATTCGTTTCGTCTAGTGCCTTTTGTACAGTTAATACTTGGGAGACAATCTCTCCTGCTTCTAAATTACGCTTTAATCCGCCCAAAGTAGAAGCACAAAACGTACAACCAATTCTACATCCTACTTGTGTTGTAACACAGACAGAATTTCCATATTCATGTCTCATTAAAACAGTTTCAATAGTATAACCATCTTGTAATTCAAATAAAAACTTGATTGTTCCATCTTTGCTTTCTTGTTTAACAACAGTGGTCAATGTCGTCATTGCAAAATGATCTTTAAGAATTTGACGTAACTCTTTAGACAGGTTAGTCATTTCATCAATAGTATTTACACGCTTTTGGTATAACCATTCAAAAATTTGTTTTGCTCTAAATTTTTGTTGTCCATGATCAATAAGCCATTGTTGCATCTCGTCATACCTTAAGGAGTAGATTGATTGTTTTTCGAAATTAGGCAAGAATTTGTTTTTCTTCTTTTTTTCTGCAGTTATCATTTCTAACTTTCCTTTCTTTTTATCTTGCTAATAAAGAATCCATCAGAATTAAAATCTTGTGGAAGTATCTGTAACGTTTTAACTTGTTCACCAGTTACTGGATTTTGGATTGGTTCAAATTCAAAATCTTTATGTCTCTTTAAAAAAGTATAGATGACATTTTCGTTTTCCATTTGTTCTATTGTACATGTTGAATACACTATTGTACCACCAGGTTTAATATTATCTTTAACATTTTCTAAAATTTGTAATTGTAATTCTACTAAAGACTTAATACTATTTTGTGATTGACTATATTTAATTTCAGGTTTGTGTCTAAGAACACCTAAACCACTACACGGTGCATCAACAAGAATCTTATCATACATTTTATCGTATACTTCTGTGGCATCATGTTGAAAAGCCTTGATATTATTCAATTTCAATTTTTTAATATTTTGTTTAATAAGATTTATTTTATGTTCATGAATATCTGTTGCATCGACGTGACCTTCTGGTGACAGAATTTCTGCCATATGACAAGCTTTACCACCAGGTGCGCTACACGCATCTAAAACTTTATCATCACGCCCTAGGTTCATTACATAAGCTACCATCATTGAACTTTTATCTTGAATAGAGATATAACCTTCTTTAAAAGCGTTTGAATTAACCACAGGCAAGCCTGATATATGAAGACAAAATGGTAACATATCGTCTTTTTTAACATGGTAACCTTCCTGTTCTAACTTAGAGATAATTGAATCAATAGAACCACGAGATATATTGGCACGCACGGTTGTAGCTACAGGCTCTAAAAAAGATTGTGCAATGTTTTCAGTTTTTTCTATTCCAAAATGCGTCACCCAATGATCAACAATCCATTTGGGAAGACTGTATTGAATTGCAATTCTTTTTTTAGTATCATCTATATCTTCAAAGCTTGGTAATTCAGTGCGCATTACTGTTCGTAATATACCATTGACTATATTCCCTGTGTGATAGCCACCGCGTTTCTTTGCTATATCTACCGCTTCATGAATAATAGCATGGTTAGGTATTTTATCTAAATATAAATATTGATATAAACTCATCCACAGTAATTGTCGTACCCATGATTTGATTTTAGTTTTGATAAAAGGCTTAAGTAGATAATCTAATGTGTATTTTCTTTTTAGTGTTCCATATACTAATTCTGTGAACAAATTTTTATCTACTGTATTAATGTTATTTGTAGATAGAACCTCATTAATTTTTAAATTACTATAAGCACCTTTATTTAAGACGTCATTGATTGTTTCTAATGCATATGTTCGCACTGATTTCATCATAATAGAACTTTCCCAACTAACGACTCTTGTACACCACTTAAATAATCAGTAACTTTCATGCGTTTTTTTCCTGCAGGTTGAATCTCAGTAAGTGCGATCGCATCATCAGAACCAGTAGCTATGATGAGTTCATGCTTAGTAGCTTCAATAATTGTTCCTGGATTACCTTTTTTCCCTTTCACAATGAAAGCGCTAAATAATTTGAGATTCTTTTCGTTCATAGTTGTATAAGCTACTGGCCAAGGAGATAGTCCTCTAATATGGTTATGAATTGCTTGTGCACTCATATTCCAATCAATTCTCTCGTCTTCACGACGAATATTAGATGCAAATGTTGCAAGTGCATCATCTTGGGGGATGCTGTCATTGGTATTATCAATGATACTAGGAAGTGTCTTCTTTAATAATTCGGCACCTAAAAAGCTTAATTTATCATGCATTGTACCAACATTATCTTCTTCTTCAATACGAATTGATTGTTGCGAGATGATATTACCTGCATCAAGTTTTTTAACCATATACATAATCGTGATTCCAGTTTCTTCCTCACCATCAATGATAGCCTGATGTATAGGTGCTCCTCCTCTATACTTAGGTAACAATGATGCATGGACGTTAATAGCTCCTAATTTAGGTGCATTGAGTAAGGACTCTGGTAATAGTTGACCGAACGCAGCCGTTACTATTAAATCTGATTCTAAAGAAAGTAACACGTCTAATTCTTGAGAATCTTTAAGTTTTTCAGGCTGGTATACCGGTATTTGATGCTTTGTAGCTACTCTTTTTACTGGTGGTGGTGTCATCACTTTCTTACGTCCTACTGGTCTATCAGGTTGTGTCACTACAGCGATAACTTCATGCTCAGCAATTAACATCTCTAAAACTTTCGTTGAAAAATCAGGTGTTCCCATAAAAATGATTTTACTCATTGTCAAAATACGCCTCCACTTCAGTTTCATTTAATATATGATGTGCTCTTTTGGTAAATTGAATTCCATTAAGATGATCAATCATATGTAAAATCATGCGTGCGATATCATCATATGCAGTTAATTCAACTGCATTTCCATTGATATCATAGCTTTGTACAGTGATCATTTTGCTACGTTTAACTTCTCCATATATATGAGGTAAACTGATTGAGCCTTCTAAGTCAGAAACAGTCTCTTGAGATTGACTTTTAACGACAGGATTAATAAGTTGTAATAACCCTTCTTGTTCCATATCGATGAGTGCAACACTTTGATCTACTCCAATTTGAGGTGCACTAATTGCAGCGGCTTCCTCATGATATAATGTATCTTCCAAATCTTCCAATAACACTTTTAGTTTTTGATCATACGTGCTTACAGGTTGAATCGTTTTATTCAAAATAGGATGTGTTGATTTTACTAATTTCTTTACAGTCATCACTTAGGCTCCTCATTAAAATTCATCATATCATTATAACTTACTTAGTATGAAATTGCGACCTTTCAAAGTAAGCTTATATCTTTATCTCCTCTTCGTTCACCTCATACTTTAGAATGAAATATCAAAGTTATAAAGTAAAACAATTGCTTAATTTTGATTAAATTATAAAATAAGAAATGTAAGATATATAAAGCATTATGCTAAAGGAGTTGATATAAATGGAAGTTAATAAAGTCATTTATATTTTATTAGCAGTCTTTCTTGGTAGTTTTGGCATCCATAAATTTTATGCTGGCAAACCAATTCAAGGATTATTGCATATTCTATTTTGTTGGACTGCTATCCCGCATGTGTTAGCAATTATTAGTGCAGTTTTAACATTATTCAAACCTGCCGATGCTAACGGGAATGTCAGAATGTAAATCAATTGAATATCCATATGGCGCACTTAGTTTGATTTATAAGAACAGCCTCAAAAAACATCTAAAGTGATGGATTTTGAGGCTTTTTGATGTTTGACACTTCATTCACATCATCATTTGTGGATTAATATCAATTTTTAATGATAGTTTATCCTTTACATATTGATCATGATAATAATCATCTAAATATTGTAACGCTTGATGTAATTGAGGCTCACTCTTATATTTTACTAGTATTTGAAAACGATATTCATTGTTAATTCTTGCTAGTGCTGCTGGTGAAGGACCTAGCACGAATGCTTTTTCACTTAAGTGCTGTACTAAAATTTGATGAATATGCTTAGAAGCCACCATGACCTTTTTTATATCTGTATGTGAAATGGTAAAGTTAATCAAGAAATAGTAAGGTGGATATTTTCCTAATTTTCGATAATTCATTTCTTTTTGATAAAAAGAGAGATAATCGTTTAATTTCACATCCTTTATTGAATAATGATCAGGATTGTACGTTTGTATGATAACTTGGCCTTCTTTTTCATGACGACCTGCGCGTCCAGATACCTGAGTTAAAAGTTGGTATGTTCGTTCACTGGCACGAAAGTCAGGTAAATTTAACATAGTGTCAGCATTGAGCACACCAACTAGAGTAATGTTAGGATAATCCAAACCTTTAGCAATCATTTGCGTACCTAATAAGATATCTCCTTTTCCTGCTTCAAAGTCATTTAACAATTTCTCATGTGCACCTTTTCTTGAAGTTGTATCAACATCCATCCTTATAATACGAGCTTGAGGGAATTCTTGTTGTAATAATTCTTCTACACGTTGCGTTCCAGTTCCGACTTGTCTGATATGATCACTTTCACAATTTGGACATCGAGAAGGTGGATTTTCTTGATAACCACAGTAATGACATTTTAATTGATCGGTTGTTTTATGATATGTTAACGAAATATCACAATGGGGGCATTGGGGAACGTATCCACAATCTCTGCATAACATAAATGAAGCATATCCCCTTCTATTTAAGAATAGTACTATTTGTTCTTTTTTATCCAACCGTTCTTGTATCTCTTGTCTTAGTGCTATAGAAAACATGGAACGGTTACCCTCACTCAATTCTTCTCTCATATCTATAATATCAATATGCGGTAACGCTTGTTGATTGACTCTATGTGGCAATGACAACAATTCATAAACATTTTTTTCTGCTCTAGCATATGATTCAAGGCTAGGTGTTGCGCTACCTAAAACGACAGGACAATGATGAAATTGACTTCTCCATTGTGCAATATCACGCGCATGATATCTGGGATAATCTTCTTGTTTATATGTAGATTCATGTTCTTCATCAATAATAATGATGCCTAAATTTTTAAACGGTGCGAAAATACTTGAACGAGCACCTACACTCACTCGAGCTCGACCGTCTCTAATTTTTTGCCACTCATCATAACGTTCACCTTTTGAAAGTCCGGAATGTAATACCGCTACATCATCTCCAAATCGACGTTTAAATCTTAGCACCATCTGAGGTGTTAAGGCGATTTCCGGCACTAACATCATGGCTTCTTTACCTTTATTAAGAACTTCCTCTATTGTTTGAAGATAGACTTCGGTTTTACCTGAACCTGTGACTCCGTGTAATAAAAATGTTCTTTCTTTTTCATCATGAATATAATGTTTAATAGCTTCAAATGCATCTTGCTGTTCTTTAGTTAATATCCTCTTTTGTTCTTGTTCAAATATACGATTTGCATAAGGATCTCTAAAAACCTCGGCGGTATATTTTTCAATATAACCTTTTTTGATTAAAGAATCTAAACTCGAGTGAGAGAAACCCATATCATTGATTTCTTTTAAAAACACTGTTCGATGAGACTCTTCTAATAAAAATGCATACAAATCATATTGTTTTGTATATTTCTCGAGTTTTGCAAGTACTTCATCACCATTCAACGTATTAACTACGCCAACAGCTTTTTGAGTTTTCTTTTTTGTGTTTTGAGAAAGTATCGTGATCTCTTCAATCAATCCTTGATTTAACAAAGTCAACATTTCTTCTAAATCATTGTTTTGCTGAGCTTCTTTATATAAGTAATAACCGTCATTGTTAAATAGCGCTCTGGTTTTTGAAGATATATTTTTTGTATCGATAATTGAAAAAGCTTTCTTATACTTTGCTTTAATGGCACTTGGCAACATCGCTTCTAAAACAGAAATACGTTTCATCACATGATAATGGCTCATCCATTCGCTTAATTGAATCAGTTCGGATGTTAATTCAGGTTTAATATCACGCACTTCTTTTATTTCTTTTAGTTTTGATATATCCATATTTCCATCTGGTTCTTGTTGAATATTCATGACGTATCCTTGTATAGTTCTAGGACCAAAAGGTACCACAACACGAACGCCTATTTGAATCACACGTTCTAAATTTTTAGGAACAATATAATCAAATTTAAAATCGACACTTTTCGACGGAATATCAACAATTACTTTTGCAATCATTACTGCCACCTAGTTTCTAAAATTTCTATAATTTGATGTGCTAAAGCTGATTTTTTCCCTTTCTTAATATTTACTTTTTCATTATTTTTAAAATGCATAGTTAATTCATTGTCATCTGAACTAAAGCCTATTGATGTATCACCTACATTGTTCGAAATGATAACATCTGCATTTTTTCTTTTGAGTTTGTCTAGAGCATACTGTTCAATATTTTGTGTTTCAGCAGCAAAACCAACAAGATATTGGTGCGTTTTATTTTCTCCTAAGTATTTTAAAATATCCTTAGTACGCTTAAATTGAACAGATAATCCTCCTTCTTGTTTTTTTAATTTATGTTCAAGTATGTCCATTGGTGTATAGTCAGACACCGCCGCTGCTTTAATCACTATATCTTGTTTCGCAAAGCGTTCGGTTACAGCTTGAAACATATCCTCTGCACTCTCAACTTTAACAACATTAATCCCTTCAGGTAGAGATAAGTGGGTAGGACCACTAATTAAAGTTACGATTGCCCCCTTATCTCGTAATGCTTCAGCTATAGCATATCCCATTTTTCCTGATGAACGATTTGATACGTATCGAACTGGATCAATAACTTCAACTGTAGGTCCAGCGGTAACTAATGCGTGCTTTCCGGAAAAAGAGCTTTTTACAACATTCTCCTGTTGAGTAAAAAATTTATTAATAACAGATAGGATTTGCATGGGTTCTTCCATTCGCCCTTTTGCTACATAACCGCATGCTAAATAGCCACTACCAGGTTCAATAAAATAATATCCGTCTTGACTTAGCACTTTCATATTATGCTTAGTACGCGGATTGTTATACATATTTACATTCATTGCGGGTGCAACGAATTTTGGTGTTGTTGTAGCAAGTAATGTAGAAGTAATTAAATCATCAGCAATTCCAACACTTAATTTTGCGATAGTATTAGCAGTTGCTGGCGCGACTATAATCGCATCTGCCCAGTCTCCTAATGATACATGTTGAATCTCTTCAGGATTTTCTTCTTTAAATGTATTTGTGTAAACAGGATTTCTACTGATTGCTTGAAAAGCTAGTGGAGTAACAAACTCTTGAGCATGATCAGATAGCATAACTCTTACATCATAGCCGGATTGTATTAATTTACTTGTTAAATCAATTGCTTTATATGCTGCGATACCGCCTGTAACAGCTAATAAAATATGTTTCATTATTTATATTCTCCTTTAATACTTTATCGATACGCCTAAATTAGAAATGGAACGGAATAATTTAGTTATGTGTTATCTATTAATTATCAAATTTAAAGGCAACTTTGGCTATGCAAAAGCGCATCCTTCGTAAAAAGAGAGCGGAATAGAATTCATAATAAATTCATTATCCCACCCTGTCGCAATATGACCTTAAATAGAGAATCTAACAAAATTTTCATAACAGAAACTCAGACCCTGACACGTTTTATTTTAAGTATATTTTCAGGGTAGTCAATCTACTGCGAAGAGATTTAATGGCTAAAACTAGTCATTTATGTTTCAGATTCATTGACGACATATTTATAATTATTATACACAAATTAATCATTAAATTAAAAAAGTGACTATTACTAAATATAACTTTCAAGTTGGACAAAGAATTTTAGTCAGATTTCAAGCTTGTTTTAAGCGCTATTCAACTATTTTGTATGTTACTAGTAATTAAAAAACCTAGGACAATTTTTATGTCCCAGGCTCTACCAATATAAATAAAACTTTATCCTAAATATTCTTTCGGTACAACAGGTTCTATTTTACCATCAGCAATTTCTTCTAAAGCTTTTCCAACAGGTTTAGCTGATTGGTACTGATCTAAAAGCGCTGTTTCGCGTCTTTCATCTAATTCACGTGCTCTTTTAGCCGCCGTAGTGGCAATAAGATATTTTGAATTCACCTTTGCAGTAAGTTGGTTTAACGGTGGATTTAACATTATTTTTTGACCTCCAGTAACATTTTTCTATATTTAGCTTCGATTCGCTCTCTTTTTAAATGCTCAGCTTCAACAATTGACTGAATTCGATTCTTAGCGAGTTCAACCTCGTCGTTAACTACAACGTAGTCGTATAAATTCATCATTTCTACTTCTTTTCGCGCCTCGTTCACACGGCTTTGAATCTTTTCATCTGATTCAGTTCCTCTACCAACAAGACGTTCTCTCAAGTCATCTAAACTTGGAGGCGCTAAAAATATGAACAAAGCATCTGGAAATTTCTTTCTTACTTGCTTAGCACCTTCAACTTCGATTTCTAAAAAGACGTCATGACCTTCTTCCATAGTATCCTTTACATATTGTACAGGTGTACCATAATAATTACCTACATATTGTGCATACTCAATAAACTGGTCATCTTTAATTAACGCCTCAAATTCTTCCTTTGTTTTGAAGAAGTAATCTACACCATCAATTTCACCTTCACGCATATGACGTGTTGTCATTGATATAGAATACTTATATGAAGTAGTTGGGTCTTCAAATATCTTTTTTCTAACAGTTCCCTTTCCAACACCTGAAGGGCCTGAAAGAACAATTAACAGTCCTTTTTCCTTATCCATGCCTTACGACCTCTCTAAGCTATTCTTCTATTATTTAAATATAATATCATATTGCTACGATATATGTATAGCCGTACTTTGTTATAGAGTCAAATTCATCTTATTTCGTCATATTTTTAAAATTTTTATGCACTTCATTTCACCTTTATAAATTGCTTTAAAAATTAAGAATATTCAACTTTAAAATAATTTACAGTCTTTAATCATGACCTCTCACTTTACGCATGTTACAATATGATGAATGAAAAAGTATAAGGTGGCAGATAATTATGGCATATGATGGCTTATTTACTAAAAAAATGATTGAATCATTACAGGGTTTAGTCTCAGGCCGAATTCATAAAATAAATCAACCAGAAAATGACACAATAATTATTGTAATTAGACAAAATCGTAAAAATCATCAACTACTTCTATCGATTCATCCTAGTTTCTCTCGTTTACAATTAACTACTAAGAAATACGACAATCCATTTACACCACCAATGTTTGCAAGAGTTTTCCGTAAACACCTTGAGGGAGGCTTCATAAAAGCAATTCGACAGGTTGGTAACGATAGACGTATAGAGATTGATATCGAAAGTAAAGATGAAATTGGTGATACAATATATAGAACTATTATATTGGAAATAATGGGTAAACATAGTAACCTTATCCTTGTCGATGATCAACGTAAAATCATCGAAGGGTTTAAACATCTAACTCCTAACACAAATCAGTACAGAACCGTTATGCCTGGCTTCAAATATGAAGCACCACCAAATCAAAATAAAATCAATCCTTATGAATTAACAGGGCAAGAGGTATTAAAATATATTGACTTTAATGCTGGAAAGATTGCCAAGCAATTACTTAATATATGTGAGGGCTTTAGTCCACTAATCGCTAATGAAATTGTGAATCGTCGTCAATTTATGACTCAAAAAACATTACCTGATGCTTTTGATGAAGTCATGGCCGAAACCAAATCGGCATCTACTCCTGTCTTTCATAAAAATCATGAAACAGGTAAAGAGGATTTCTATTTCATGAAACTTAATCAATTCTATGATGATATAGTTGAGTATCATTCACTTCATGAACTATTGGATCGCTTTTATGATGCACGTGGTGAGAGAGAAAGAGTAAAACAACGTGCAAATGATTTAGTCAGATTTGTACAACAGCAACTGCAAAAACAACAAAATAAATTGAGTAAACTTATCGATGAGTATGAAAGTGCTAAAAACAAAGAAACTCAGCAATTATATGGAGAGTTGATCACAGCTAATATATATCGTATTCAACAAGGTGACGATTCTGTTATAGCGTTGAATTACTATACTGGTGAAGAAGTAAAGATTCCACTTAACCCTACAAAATCGCCATCAACTAACGCTCAATACTATTATAAACAATATAACCGTATGAAAACACGAGAGCACGAATTGACTCATCAGATTAAACTGACTAAAGAGAATATTGATTACTTTGATAATATTGAGCAACAGTTAAAGCACATTACCGTTGATGATATCGATGATATTCGCGACGAACTTGCTGAACAGGGATTCATGAAGCAAAGAAAACAGAGTAAAAAGAAAAAGCAGTCTAAAATTCAACTTCAAACGTATCATTCTACTGATGGAGATACGATATTAGTAGGTAAAAATAATAAACAAAATGATTATCTTACCAATAAAAAGGCACATAAAAATCATTTATGGTTCCATACAAAAGATATTCCAGGATCTCATGTTGTCATACTCAATGAGAGTCCAAGCGAAACAACGATTAAAGAAGCGGCAATGCTAGCTGGGTATTTCTCTAAAGCTGGTAGTTCAGCTCAAATTCCTGTAGATTATACGGAAATTAGACACGTTCATAAACCTTCTGGGGCAAAACCTGGATTCGTGACATATGACAACCAAAAGACCCTATTTGCAACACCTGATTATGATCATATTCAACAAATGAAAGAATCATAACATAAAAAAAGACAGCAGAATTGAATGCACATATCATTCAACATTCTGCTGTCCTTTTTAATCTATTTGTTTTCTGGTAAAGCAAGTTGAAAACTCACGCCAAATTTATCTTGAACCCATGCAAACTCTCTAAATGGTGGCATTTCTGTTTTAGGCATTAAAATGGCACCCTCACTTTTCAAACCATTAAATAAACGTTCCATCTCCATAGTATCCTTAACAGTGACATATAGTGACATTGCCGGATTCATAGGCAACTCTTCCCCACTATTTGCATCTATCGCCATAAATACTTGGCCATTTAACGTAAAGATGGAGTGTTGCACTGAGCCAGGCGTGCCCGGTCCTTCTTCGCCATACTTCACCATTGTAATAATTTCACTATCTTCAAATAAACTTGTGTATAATTGAATTGCTTCTTCAGCTTCATCATTAAACATTAAAAACGTCGTAATTTTTGGTATGTCCATATGCTACTCCTTCTTTTATATCGTATTCTTGTTATTTAAAAATCAATCTTACTTATTATTTTAACATGTATATACTTTCATTGTAGAATGTAGTTATATAGGATGTAAAAAATTAGAACTTTAATATAGTTTGATTCTTAATTTGATTGATAGTTCGATTAAGATTGGAGGCGTTGTTATGCTCATACATTATGGTGTACCATTATTAATATTTGCATTAGTTCTATTAATAGGATGGCTAATGACTAAGATGTTTATACGTTAATTTTGGGAAATTATTATAACCTTTGTTTTATCGTAAATGATGCGTGTAGAATTTCTTGATTTGAATATCATTATTTCAAATATGCATTGAAGGTAAAGTACAATTGTACGATGAATTAGAATACTCTCGTGATTTTTCTTCTCAGCTTATTTCCACAATTCATTCTGACTTTTTAATAAAAAATTTACTATGATTTCGCAGTTAATTCATAAAAAACACTCCAAAAGTTAATTGATTCATCACTTTTGGAGTGTTTTTACAATATCGATTTATAGTTAATGATTTAAATTTTTCTTGGCACGTTTAAAAATTTCAATTGAATGTTTAAATACTTCATCATTCATTGTTTTTGAAATATTTTCTTTACTAGAATGGTCTGATTGAGAATAAGATGGAATTCTATAATCATCTCGTCTATAAAGAAACTCATTACAATGTTTTATTAAAGTATAAAGATGATTATTATCATTGTTTTGTTCCATTAGACGCCCCCTCACCATTCATATATTACGATAAGTTATCTCGCCAATCAACTAATGTTTGGATGTCATTTAAAGAGATTTTCCCATCATCTTTCGCAACTTCTATAAGCTCATTATAATCACTTAAAGTATAAAACGGAATATGAGCCTTATTAAATGTCTCGTCTGCTTTTGCAAGACCATATGTGAATATAGCAACGACTCCAAGCACATTAGCTCCCGCTTCTTCCAATGCTTCGACAGCTGTAATCGAAGAACCTCCAGTAGAAATTAAATCCTCGACTACAACGACATTTTTATTCTCGCTTTTTGCACCTTCTATTTGGTTTTGTTTACCATGGCTTTTACTTTTTGATCTAACGTAATTCATAGGTAATTCCATTTTTTCTGAAATGTAAGCTGCATGAGGGATACCAGCAGTGGCCGTACCCGAGATAATTTCAACGTTAGAAAAATGTTCTTTAATTAATTGAATTAACCCATCTCTAATCGCATTACGCACTTCAGGGTACCCTAAAGTTATTCGATTATCACAATAAATAGGCGATTTAATTCCTGAGCTCCAAGTAAATAAATCATTTGGAGATAATGAAACTGCCTCTATGTCTAATAATGCTTTAGCAATATTTTTAGCCATTTAACTTAACCAACTTTCTTTTATTTTATGATAACTGTCAATTGGATGCTCACTTTGAGTGATAGGTCGACCTACTACGATATGTGTTGACCCCAAAGTTTTAGCTTCCTCAGGTGTTGTAATTCGTTGTTGATCATTACGAGCTGCGCCTTTCGGGCGAATACCTGGTGTCACTTTTAAAAAGTCAGAACCTAGTTCTTTAGAAATCATCTTAGCCTCAAGAGGAGAACATACGACACCGTCTAATCCAGCTTTTTTAGTAAGACGCGCATAATTTAGAACTGCCTCCTCTATAGAGGTTTGAATATTTTGTTCTTCATGTAATTGTCTTTCAGTAGTTGAAGTTAATTGAGTAACTGCAATGATTTTAATATCAGCATTATGTTTTCTTAACCCTTTTTTAGCTTCTTCCATCATTTTAATACCACCGGCAGCATGAACATTGACTAAATCAATGTCTAAACGTGCTAAGCCTTCCATTGCTTTGCTCACAGTATTAGGTATGTCATGTAATTTTAAATCTAAAAAGATATCATGACCTCTTTTTTTAATGGATTTAATTAAAGCTTGCCCTGTTTGATAAAATAACTCCATCCCAATTTTGACGCATAACGGTTCATTAAACTTATTTAAAAATGTATGAACCTCGTCTGCTGATTTAAAATCTAATGCTATAATGGGTAGATTTCTCACACTCATCTTCTCCTTTTAACTTCTATCATTAAGATTATACATTTCTCATAGTAAACGTCATGCTTTCAATGACATTTGTTAAAGCACTGGCAGTATCTAATGATGTTAAACAAGGCACACCATTTTCAACTGTTGTACGTCGAATTTGGAAACCATCTCGTTCGATTTCTTTTCCTTTTGTCATAGTATTAATGACAATTTGCACTTCTCCATTTTGAATTCGTGTCAGTAGATCATCCTCGCCACCGATTTTACCTACGACCTCAACTGGAATATTATGATCTTTTAACTTTTGTGCTGTTCCACGAGTCGCCAATATTTTGTAGCCTATTTCATTTAATCGATGTGCAATCTTGACTATTTCATCTTTATCTTTATCACTTACAGTCATCAATACTGTACCATGATCTTTCACTTCAAATCCGCTACCAGTGAGACCTTTGTATAGCGCTTTTTCAAGTGTAAGGTCTTTACCCATAACTTCACCTGTAGACTTCATCTCTGGTCCAAGCGTAATATCTACATTTTTTAATTTATTAAAACTAAATACGGGTGCTTTAACATATACGCCTTCAGAATAAGGTTGGATACCTTGCTTGTACCCCATTTCAGCAAGCGTTTCACCCATAATTGCACGCATCGCTAATTGAGCCATTTGAATATCAGTAATTTTACTTAAGAATGGTACCGTACGGCTTGAGCGCGGATTAACTTCTAACACATAGACACCGTCGTGAGCTATGACAAATTGAATGTTAATAAGACCTTTAATATTTAAACCTTTTGCCAATTTAATTGTGTAGTCTTCAAGTGTATTAATTTCGTCTTGAGTCAGTGTTTGTGGCGGATAAACTGCAATAGAATCTCCACTGTGAACACCTGCACGCTCTATATGTTCCATAATTCCTGGAATTACGACAGTCTCCCCATCTGAAATAGCATCCACTTCTATCTCTTTTCCTGTTAAATAGCGGTCTACCAATACAGGATGTTCTGGACTTGCTTTAACAGCTTGAGTCATATAATTTTCAAGCTCTTGATCATTATCAACAATCTCCATTGCACGGCCACCAAGCACGTATGAAGGACGAACTACAACCGGATAACCTATTTCTCTTGCATTTTTAAGAGCTTCTTTAGGTGATGTAGCAGTTTTCCCTTGTGGCTGAGGTACAGATATTTCACGTAATAGCGCTTCAAATTCTTTTCTATCCTCAGCTCGATTTAAATCTTCTAATGATGTTCCAAGAATTTTAACACCATGCTGTGCTAATTTATCGGCTAAGTTTATTGCTGTTTGACCACCAAATTGTACTACAACACCTTTAGGTTGTTCTAAGTTAATGATATTCATGACATCTTCTTCTGTAAGTGGTTCAAAATATAATTTGTCAGAAATTGAAAAGTCAGTAGATACAGTCTCCGGATTATTATTCACAATAATAGCTTCGTAACCAGCATTTTGAATCGCCCATACTGCATGTACAGTTGCATAATCGAATTCAACACCTTGGCCAATTCTAATTGGTCCTGAACCTAGTACTAGAATTTTCTCTTTATCAGTTACTATAGATTCATTTTCATCTTCATACGTACCATAATAGTACGGCGTTGTGGATTCAAATTCAGCTGCACATGTATCAACCATTTTATAAACTGGTTTAATATTTTGACTCATACGTAGTTCATATATATCTTTTTCTTCCATATCCCATCGATGAGCAATCACTTTGTCACTAAAGCCATAATCTTTAGCGTATTTTAAATACTCTAAATCGCCTTGATGATTTTTAAGTTCATGCTCAATGTCAATAATGTTTTGGAACTTATTTAGGAAGAAATAGTCAATTTTTGTCATATTATGAAGTTCTTCAAGAGATGTTCCTCTACGAATTGCTTCTCCGATAAAGAACAATCTTTCATCATCTTGATGTCCGATACGCTCTTTAATGTAATCTAATTCATAACTTTCTCCATTTGGTAAACCTAAATGATGAACACCATATTCAAGTGAGCGAATGGCTTTCAGTAAAGATTCTTCATATGTACGACCGATTGCCATGACTTCGCCTGTCGCTTTCATTTGAGTTCCAAGTTCACGTTCACCTTTTTCGAATTTATCGAATGGGAAACGTGGAATTTTAGAAATAACATAGTCTAAAGTGGGTTCAAATGCAGCATATGAAGTTCCTGTAATAGGGTTAAGCATTTCATCTAGTGTTAAACCTACGGCAATCTTAGCGGCTAATTTTGCAATAGGATAACCCGTTGCTTTGGAAGCTAACGCTGATGAACGAGACACACGTGGGTTGACCTCAATGATGTAATAATTCAATGAATGCGGGTCAAGTGCGAGTTGCACATTACATCCACCTTCAATACCTAAAGCACGAATTACCTTTAAGGATACGTCTCGTAGCATTTGATATTCTACATCTGATAGTGTTTGACTCGGTGCAACAACGATTGAATCTCCAGTATGAATGCCTACAGGATCTATGTTCTCCATATTACATACTACGATGGCGTTATCATTTTTATCACGCATAACTTCATATTCAATTTCTTTATAACCTGCAATTGATTTTTCTATTAAACATTGTGTAGCAGGGCTATAATGCAAACCATTACTAACAACTTCTTTTAATTCAGCATCATTATGGCAAATACCACCGCCAGTACCCCCCATCGTAAATGCAGGACGTACAATTAACGGATATCCAACTTGTTCTTTAAATTCAAATGCTTGTTCTACTGTATTAACGATATCGCTTTCTGGTACAGGTACATTTAAATCATTCATTAATGTTCTAAACATTTCACGATCTTCTGCTTGTTGAATAGACTCTAGCTCTGTCCCCAACAACTTTACATTATTAGCTTCTAACACGCCACTATCATGAAGTTGAATCGCCATGTTCAACCCAGTTTGACCACCTAAAGTAGGTAATAATGCATCTGGTTGTTCTTTTCTAATAATACGAGCAATAAAATCGTGCGTTAATGGTTCTATGTACACCTTATCGGCAATTTCTTTATCTGTCATTATTGTTGCAGGATTAGAATTAACTAAAATAACTCTGTAGCCTTCTTCTTTTAATGCTAGACAAGCTTGTGTTCCTGCATAGTCAAATTCTGCAGCTTGTCCAATAATAATTGGGCCTGAACCGACTACTAAAATTGTCTGAATATCATCTCTTTTAGGCATTGATTTGACGCTCCTTTTCTTTGAAATCCTTCATCATTGTTATGAACTCATCAAATAAGTAATTAGAATCACTTGGACCTGGTCTTGCTTCAGGATGATATTGGACTGAAAACGCTGGAAGTTCTTTATGTCTTAGTCCTTCAACAGTACCATCGTTTAAAGCAATATGTGTAACTTCAAGGTCAGTATTTTTAAGCGAGTCACGGTCAATAGAATAGCCGTGATTTTGGCTCGTGATATCTATTTTACCTGTTCTTAAATCTTTAACGGGATGGTTCGCACCACGATGTCCAAATTTCATTTTGAATGAAGTTGCGCCTTGCGATAATGCAAAAAGTTGATGACCAAGGCAGATACCAAAGAATGGTATCTTTCCTAATATGCCTCTGATCATATCTAAAGCAACGTCAACTTCGTCTGGATCACCAGGGCCGTTTGATAGCATGACACCATCTGGAGACATGCTTAAAATCTCTTCAGCTGACGTATCATATGGTACAACTGTGACGTTGCAACCACGTAAATTTAATTCACGAACGATATTTTGCTTTTTACCAAAGTCGAGTAAAACGACACTTAAATCGGAACCTGTTGATACATATGGTGTTTTTGTAGAAACCGTTTGAACTTCATCTCTAGGTAACTCAGCAGTTTTCAACTGTTCAACAAGTTCCTGAATGTTATCTTTATTATCTGTAAATCCAGCTCTCAAAACACCATGATTTCTAATTTTACGAGTAATACTTCTAGTATCTACACCCGATATACCAGGAATATGATATTGAGCAAGTGTTTCGTGTAATGTTTTTTGGTGTCTAAAGTTACTAGGGTGTGTACTTGCTTCCTTTACTACTACCCCATTTAATTTAGGTGTTAATGATTCAAAATCATCGCGATTGATACCATAGTTTCCAATTAGTGGGTACGTAAAAGTTATGATTTGACCTGTGTAAGACGGGTCAGAGATTGTTTCTTGGTACCCCGTCATAGCAGTGTTGAATACAATTTCGCCTATAGATAAGTCATCTGACCCTAAGCGATATCCTTCGTAATAAGAGCCATCTTCCAGTACAAGATAACGTTTTTCAAGCATCTACTTTTCCTCCTCGAATACTACTTCACCTTTAAGCATTGTTAGTGTTGGATTTCCATAAACTTTTTCACCAATAAATGGAGTGTTATCAGCTTTAGATAAGAAATCTTCACTTTTGATTTCTTTTTCAGTATTTAGATCAATAATTGTTAAATCAGCGTAACTATCTTTGTGTAATTTTCCATAATTTAAGTTGAAAATAGTAGCTGGTTTAATAGTGAAATAATCAACTAATTGTTGCAGTGACCAATTACCTCGTCTTACAAAGTGTGTATAAAGTAATGGGAATGCTGTTTCACTACCTACGATACCGAAAGGTGCTTTTGTCATAGGTTGTTCTTTTTCTTCTTTAGCGTGAGGTGCATGATCCGTTGCAATACAATCAATTGTTCCATCTAATAAGCCTTCTAAAAGTGCTTCTCTATCTTCATTACTTCTTAATGGTGGATTCATTTTGTAGTTTGAATCATCACCAGGAACATCATTTTCAGTTAATAATAAATGATGTGGTGTAACTTCTGCTGTTACATGGATACCAGCTTTTTTAGCGTCTCTGATTACTCGAACACTTTCCTTAGTTGAAACATGGCACACATGATAGTGACAACCAGTTGCTTCAGCTAATAGTACATCTCTAGCAATTTGTACAGATTCAGCAATATTTGGAATACCAGGTATGCCTAATTCTTCACTACGTTTACCTTTATGCATTGCACCACCATAGATTAAGCTATTATCTTCGCAGTGTGCGACAATCGGTTTTTTAACTTTTGCAGCTTGCTTCATAGCAGCATACATCATACTTGCTGTTTGAACACCCACACCATCATCTGTAAATGCAAACACACCTTCTAGTGCTAATTTTTCAAAATCAACAAGTTCAGTACCTGCTTGTCTCTTAGTAATAGCAGCATAAGGCAACACCCTAACTTGTGCTGTTTCAGAAATTCGTTGTCTTAATTCTCTAACATGTTCAACTGTATCTGGTACAGGTCTTGTATTAGGCATAGGACATACTGTAGTAAAACCACCTCTTGCAGCGGCTTTTGTACCACTTTCAATTGTTTCTTTATGTTCACCACCTGGTTCACGTAGGTGCACATGAACATCTACAAAACCTGGAGCAATTAAATTTCCTTTTGCATCAATAACTTCAATATTTGAAGATGAAGCATTTATCTTACTACTAATTTGTTTAATACGTTTACCATCGATTAATATTTCTGTGTCTTTTAGGATACCGTTTTTTAAGATTTTTCCGTTTTTAATTAATTTCATGTAGAATTAACCCCTTTCTATTGTAAAAGCGCACTTATTACTGCCATTCTTAAATACATTCCATTTTCCATCTGCTTAAATATTCGAGACTTAGGTGCTTCAACTAGCTCACTTTTAATTTCAACACCTCTATTTACAGGAGCTGGATGCATTACAATGGCTTCCTCTTTTAATTTATCATATCTAGCCTGTGTTAAACCAAATTGTTGATGATATTCCTCAGCAGCAAAGTTAGCTTCACCTGAAATTCCATGTCTTTCATGTTGAACTCTAAGCAACATAACAATATCTACTTTATCAATGACTTCATCAATTTCAACATAAGGCGCCTCTAATGTATTATCTACCCATTCTTTTGGACTTGAGAACATTACGTTGGCACCTAATGATGTTAAACTATGATAATTACTTCTTGCGACACGAGAATTTTTAATGTCACCACATATTAGAATATTCAATCCTTCAAACGAACCATATTCTTCATATATTGTCATTATGTCTAATAAACTCTGAGTAGGATGTTGTCCACTTCCATCACCTGCATTAGCAATTGGAATATTTAATTGATTCAGTTCTTCGTAATAAGAATTTTGGGAGTGACGTATGACAAGTAAATCAACACCTATGCTTTCAAGTGTTTTACATGTGTCATAAAGTGACTCACCCTTTTTTACAGATGATGTACTTGTTTCAAAATTAATAAGTTTTAATCCTAATTTTTGTTCTGCCATCTCAAAGCTACACTTTGTTCGCGTTGAATTTTCGAAGAATAAGTTTGATACGTATTGACCGTTAAATTGAGGTAATGGTCGCTCACCAGATTTGAATTGGCAAGCAATAGTAATTAAATCATAAATTTCTGAATTAGATAAATGCTCCATTGATAATAAGTGTTCCATAAAGCGCCTCCTATAGAAATAAAGCTTAATTTATTTGGTTTTTCTCTTTTGGCAAAATTAAATTTAATATTATTCCTGAAAGTGCTGATAATGCCATTCCTTCAATTTGTAAATTGATACCTATGCCTTTTAAATTGATAAGAAGATTACCAATCCCGACAACAAGCACAACTGATGCTATAACTAAGTTGCGATTGCTTGAGAAATCTACTTGACTTTCAACAAGCATTCTTAAACCACTAGCTGCTATAATACCGAATAATAAAATTGAGACACCACCCATCACTGGCGTAGGTATTGAAGATATTAAAGCAGTGAACTTACCAATAAATGCAAGAATAATAGCTATAACTGCCGCACCACCAATTACGTAAATACTGTATATTTTGGTAATCGCTAGTACACCTATATTTTCACCATAAGTTGTACTAGGAGGCCCTCCTATCATACTTGCAAACATAGTTGAAACACCATCACCAATGATTGATTTATCTAAACCTGGATTTTCAAAGAAATTTCGTCCTACTATTTTGTTAATTACCATTTGATGACCAATATGTTCACTTACCGTCACAAACACCACGGGTATCATCACGAGAATGAGTCCTAAATGAAAAGATGGTGTGTAATCTTTAAATGGTAGATAAATATGAGGAAAATCTATCCATTTCGCTTGTGCTATTGGAGCAAATTTAACTATGCCCATGAAAATAGATACAATATATCCCACTATAATACCTATAAGTACAGGTATAAGTGATAAAAACCCTTTGAAGAATCCTTGGACGATGATGGTTACTGCTAATGTAATCAAAGCAACAATTAAGTAACTTAAGTTATACCCTTTCATCTCAGCAGAATTTTCAAACATAGCCATGTTTACTGCTGTAGGAGCTAAACTTAACCCAATAACCATTATTACTGGTCCGACAACTACTGGTGGTAACAAGTGCATTAACCAATGTGTTCCACTCAATTTAATGAAAATACCTATAATCACGTACATTAATCCACTCATAAATAATGCAACCAGCATATCTCCAAGACTATGTGTACTTAACCCTGTGATGATAGGTGTAATAAAGGCAAAACTTGATCCTAGGTAGGCAGGAATTTTTGCTTTTGTGATTAATATGTATAAAAGTGTACCAATACCTGATGCCAATAAAGCTGCTGATATAGGCAGATGTGTTAAAAATGGTACAAGTACAGTTGATCCAAACATTGCAAATAAATGTTGAAGGCTTAGAAATGCCCATTGTGCTGGTTTTGGTTTATCTTTTACATCAAGAACTGGCTGAACGGTACGCTCAAACATTTGCTCATTTTCCATGTTGATTCATTTCCTTTCATAAAAAAAGTCTCTTCACAATCAGTAGAGTGTAAAGAGACTAAAATGAAATATATCTAAGTGTAATGTTAAGTTAAGCTTTTATCATCACATTTATCAATGAAGCTTCCATTGGATATTTATAGTTTACATAATCTTTTTATAGTCATATGTTCATCTATCCATATGAATTACTTCACCTTTTTCAGTCTCTCGTACTGTTTTAAAAGGATAATTATTCAATGACGACTGCATTTCTGTCGTCAATTTCTTCTAAATAAACTGAAACAGATTCATCTCGTGCAGTAGGTATATTTTTTCCTACAAAATCTGCGCGTATAGGGAGTTCACGATGACCGCGATCCACAAGTGCTGCAAGCCCTATTTTAATAGGTCTTGTATGTAATAAAATCGCATCTAATGAGGCTCTTACTGTACGTCCGGTATACAAAACATCATCAATGATAACAACCACTTTGTTATTAATATCTACATTAATATCAAAAGCGCGTTGATCAGCTTGTTGCACTACCTTATCAACGTCATCTCGAAAATGTGTAATATCGATAGTACCTGTTGGTACTAATTGTTGTTCAATTGAATTTATTTTATCTTGTATACGATGTGCTAAAAAAGCACCCCTAGTTTTAATGCCTAATAGAACTAAATCTTTGGTTCCCTTGTTATATTCTAGAATTTCATGAGCAATTCGTGTAATTGTACGTTGTATCGCTGCATCATCTAAAATAATTCGTTCAGACATTGTTTCACCTCTTTTAATATAAAAAAACTCATATCTTTAATAAAGATATGAGACAAAAAGTTAAAGAGAATAAGCAATATTCCCTATCATATTCACATTCTTAAGTTATAAACACAGCAAAAGTATTAGTAACTTAATCATCAAAATATTATTATCCTAATTATTCATATCTTCGGAGCCTCTCTGGACCCTCAATTAAAGATGACGTTTTTATATTTAAACTGTTATAAGTTTAAATCTTTTAATAGTATAAGTCAATGGCAAAGTTAGTATTTATAATAAAAAACGATGTCACATTCGTTTAAGCATCTCTACGTCTTATATCATCTAGTAATTTTTCAAAATCGTTAGGTAATGTTGCATGCTTCTCAATGTATTTATGTGTTACAGGATGTTCGAAACCAATGATACCAGCATGTAAAGCTTGTCCACCGATATCTAACGTTTTTTTAGGTCCATACTTCGGATCCCCTACAAGAGGATAACCAATATATTTCATATGTACACGAATTTGATGTGTACGCCCTGTTTCTAATTGACATTCTATCAATGTATAATCTTTAAAATGCTCTAATACATTAAAGTGTGTCACAGCTTCTTTACCGTCATCAACCACAGCCATAGCTTGTCTATCGTTTTTATTTCGACCAATTGGCGCGTCAATTGTGCCATAATCATGAGGTATATTACCATGAACTAACGCCGTGTATTTTCGTTTAACAGTTTTAGACATAAGTTGTTCAACTAAATGACGATGGGCAACATCATTTTTAGCAACCATTAATAAACCAGACGTATCTTTATCTATTCTATGAACTATGCCAGGACGTATTTCGCCATTAATTCCTGATAAATCTTTAATTTGATACATTAATCCATTTACTAATGTCCCGCTATAATGGCCTGGAGATGGATGTACAACCATACCTTTTGGCTTATATACAATAGCAACATCTTCGTCTTCATAATAAATATCTAAATTTAAGTTTTCAGGTTTGATATCTGCCTCTACGACTTCTTTCTCGGTTACAACAATTTTGTCATTTAACTTGACCTTATAGTTCGATTTGATTACTTTACCATTTACCTTGACTAAACCTTCTTTAATCCAATCTTGAAGTTGACTACGTGACCAATCTTTATTTAAATCTGAAACAAGTTTATCTATACGTTGTCCAACTTGTGATTGTTCAATAATATTAAAATTATAATTTCCCATAACTAGACCTCCTTCTTATTTATGATTGCATCTTTAATGAGTGTGATGATTACGAATATAACCCCAATTGTTAAGCTTGAATCCGCAATATTAAAGATAGGAAAATCGTAACCGAATATATTCGTATCAATAAAATCCACAACTTCACCATGTAATACGCGGTCAATAAAATTTCCTAAGGCTCCAGCGAATAATAGGCTTATTGCAACCTGCATAAATAAATTAAATTGTGCTTCTTTAATATAAAAAATAACTAAAACGATTAAAATAATGATAGTAATAATATAGAAAAATAGCATTTTACCACTCAAAATCCCCCATGCTGCACCGTTGTTTCTATGGGATGTAATATTTAAAAAGTTAGGGATAATTTCATATGAATCTCCAACCTTCATTGAGATTGTAATAAGCCATTTAGAAACTTGATCGAAAACTAGTACAATGAATGTCATAAGTAAAGAGATGCTAATATAGTATTTCTTTTTCAAAGAAGTGCCTCCATTCTTTTTAATGTCATCTAAAGCAACACTTAACATTATATCCTAGAACGTAATTTTGAAAAAGCTATCTTGTCTATTATGTTTTTATCTTTTGAGGATGAATATAATAATAATTTTTAATTTCATAGGTATGAATTGTACGTTTTGTGATTTCATAAGGTTGTGTATAGTTCATTTCTGAAACTTGTATAGAACCATCTTCATTTATTGTTTCTATATATGCAACATGACCGTATTTCCCTTTAGAAGATTGTAATATTGATCCTTTTTTAGGGTTACGGTCAACAATGTATCCATCATCAATTGCTTTTTTATCCCAATGCTTGGCGTCGCTCCAAGTATTGTTTATCTTATTTCCATCATTTTTAACACGTTCAAAGACATAATATGTACACTGACCCTTTTTATATGTATTGATTTGCATAGGATGATGTGACGTAAAACGACTTTGAACACGCTTCATATCTTGAATCATAAACTCGTCAATGACGGCTGCTATTGTCAAGATAACACTAACAAAAACCATTACTATGATTGCTTTTTTCATATCATCACACTTCTTTTATTCTATTAAATCTAAAATAAATACCATCAGGTCCTTTAAGATTTTTATGTGTTGTTTTTGGATAGTGAAAATCTATCATAGCTAAACCATAGGTATGTTCATTATCTACTCGTTTTGTCGCAGATAACCATTGATTAACAGCCAAATGATTATAATAATCGTTTGAAGATAAAAATAGAGAATAATCGTCCATATATGCTGATTCTTCTAACCCAAAATAATGTAAATAATATGATTTAACATCAGAAATTCGAATGGACTTAATATGCAATGAACCTAATTTAGTTTCATCTGGTATGCCTTGCCATTGAGTATGAGAGACGTTTTGCAATAATCGAGGTACATTAATTGGCGCAATATCCATTCTAATTCTGCCTTCTTTCTCATCAATCCATGATTCTGTCTCACGATCGACATAAAACTTTATGGCATTGCCCTCTGGATCCTCAATAAATAAACATGTTGCAACACTTTGTTGTCCACCGTTCACTGGTACTTCAAAATCACTTAAATGTACGAGTAAATCAGCTAATGTAGTCAATGTAGGCAACAATATACCAATATGGAAAAGACCTGCTTCAGACATTAACGGTTCTCGTCCATTCTGTATTTCAATAAAAGTAATAAATTGATTTGAATCGCCAACTTCAAATTGTACAGCAGTTTTAGATTCATTGATAAGATTAAATCCTAAAACATTCTCATAAAATGTTTTAATAGTTTCTTTATCTTTAATATTGATAGTTACACCATTTACAAAATTTGCATTTTTGTTATGAAACATCTTATTTTCCTTTCAATGATTACTTTTCTTTTAAATAATTAAATGATTACTTTGTTGAAAGTGTATGTTTATCTTTTAAGCGCAGTAATAAAAAATATGTATGTGTTTCTTCTCTTAACATTTCTCTTTGTTTATCATTCACATAATAAAGAGAATTGACAATCTAAATGCTATCTAAATTTAGCAACAATGTTTATTAAAAAAACATATGCCTGTGTTTTATTAAAAATTAAATATTTTTGTCCAAGACGTTTGATTATGAATTGTATCTATACAAAAATTTAATACATTTAGATAAAATTATTATATTGATACTTTTATTATTAAAGCCTAATGAGTTCAATCAGTAATGTGAACAATTACTACACTATCCAACACTTTGTATTTTATATATTATGACTAAAAATTAAATTGAACTCAAATGATTGATTTATACCTTATTAATATTGTTATCATTTTATGCCTGAAGATTCAATACAATCACTGTGCTTATAATGAGAAAAATATTCTATGACAAAAGATGTAATGAATGTGAATTTACGAAACTTGTTCAAGTTCATTAAAATCAAACATTAAATAGAAAAGTCTGCTTTATCAACTTACCTTTAAAAAGCTAGTGAAATTTCTTTATTTGAAATCTTATAACTTCACAATAATAACTATAAAATAAGCCCAAAATGAATTTCATTTTGGGCTTTCTTATAGTATTTAAACAATCATTTAAAATTTATTTTCTTGAAATACACGCTCACTTGTAAATACGTTTTATTATACCAAAGTTTTTACTACTTCTTGACATCGAGGGCATAAATGTTCAAGTTCACCTACTGAACCTAATTCTTCTGTATAGTTCCAGCATCTTTCACATTTTTCGCCTTCAGCATGTTTAATATGGATATCTCCATATTGATATGATACACCATCATTCACTTTATCTTTAACTTCAACTTGTGAAACGATGAATAATTGTTGTAAGTCATTAAATTGTTGTAAAAATTCCGCTGTATTAAATGATTCATTGCTTCCAATAACCACTTTAGCTTCTAATGACTTACCAATTACTTTTTCATTACGTGCTTGTTCTAATGCACGATTAACATCATCACGTAAATTCATAAATGTATTCCATTTTTCTAACAATTCTTCGTCTACATCAACAACTTTAGGCATATCTGAAAGGTGTACACTTTCTTCTTTTACATGAGGTGTATGAGACCAAACCTCTTCAGCTGTATGCACTAAAATTGGTGCTAGTAATTTAGTCATGTCAACAAGTATTTGATATAAAACGGTTTGCATGCTACGGCGTTTATGAGAATCTTTTTTCTCAATATAAAGTATATCTTTACCGTAATCTAAATAGAAGTTACTTAGTTCAACATTGATAAAGTTTTGAACTTCTTGATAAATATTCAAATAATCAAAATTCTCATAGTTATTAATCGTACTCGCAGTGAATTCACGTAAACGATTTAGTAAATAGCGATCTACTTCAAGTAGATTTGTTTCAGCAATACTATCCGTTTCAGGATTGAAATCGTTAATATTACCTAACATAAATCTTAAAGTGTTTCGAATTTTACGATATACATCAGACGTTTGTTTAAGAATTTCATCGGAAATACGCACATCAGAAAGGTAATCAGTACTGCTTACCCATAAACGTGCAATATCAGCGCCTTTTTGTTTAACAACTTGATCAGGAACTATAACGTTACCTAATGACTTACTCATCTTCTTACCTTCACCGTCCATGACGAAGCCATGTGATAACAAGAATTTATATGGTGCTTGACCACGTGTAGCTACAGCAGTTGTAATTGAAGAGTTAAACCAACCGCGGTACTGATCACTACCCTCAAAATAAAGGTCTGCTGGGAATGAAAGTTCAGGTCTCGTTTCTAATACACCACGGTGTGATGAACCAGAATCAAACCAAACATCCATAATATCAGTTTCTTTAGTAAATTCACCGTTAGGGCTTCCAGGATGACTAAATCCTTCAGGAAGTAATTCTTTAGCTTCTTTTTCAAACCAAATATTTGAACCGTGTTTTTCAAATAAATCTGCAACGTGATTTACTGTCTCTTTAGTCATAATGATATCGCCATTTTCAGCATAAAATACCGGTAAAGGAACACCCCATACACGTTGACGAGAAATTACCCATTCGCCACGATCACGAATCATATTGTAAATTCGTGTTTTACCCCAGTCTACTTTAAAGTTCGTGTCTTCAATTGCATCAAGAATATCCTGTCTTACTTTATTAATGGAAGCAAACCATTGTGGTGTAGCTCTAAAGATAACAGGTTTTTTCGTACGCCAATCATGAGGATAACTATGTGTAATAAAGTCAAGTTTAAGTAGTGCGTCTTTTTCTTTTAAAAGATCGGTTACGGCTTTGTTTGCTTTGTCGTAGAACATTCCTTCAAATGGTCCACCTTCTTCAGTGAATACACCTTTATCATTTAAAGGACTAATTACTGGTAAATCATATTTTTGACCTACAATATAGTCATCTTCCCCGTGACCGGGAGCTGTATGGACACATCCCGTACCAGCGTCTGTCGTAACATGTTCACCATTAATTACTAACGATACACGATCTAGGAATGGATGTTGTGCCTCTACAAATTCCAATTCTTTACCTGTGAATTCTTTCTCTAATTGTATAGAATCTTTATCCCAACCTAATGCTTCTGCGACTTCTTCTGATAATGCTTGGGCAACAATGTATTTATGTCCATCAACATTATACTGACCATATTTTAGCTCTGGATGAACTGTAATTGCGACATTTGATGGAATTGTCCATGGTGTAGTTGTCCAAATAATAAATTGTGCATCAGAATCAACTTTACCTTTACTGTCTTTTACGTCAAAAGCAACGTAAATTGATGCAGAACGTTTGTCATGATATTCTATCTCAGCTTCTGCAAGTGATGATTCACTTGAAGGTGACCAATACACAGGTTTTTTTCCTTTATAAATCAAACCTTTATCTGCCATTTCTCCAAATAATCTTATTTGTGCGGCTTCATATTCAGGTGTTAATGTAATGTAAGGATTATTAAAATCACCACGTACACCAAGGCGCTTAAAATCTTTCTTTTGAATGTCGATTTGTTTTAATGCAAATTCTTTACATTTCTCTCTAAATTCTGCAACTGACATTTTTTTGCGATCAACGCCTTTTTTAGTTAAAGCCTGTTCAATTGGTAAACCATGAGTATCCCAACCCGGCACATACGGTGCATAAAAACCTTGCATTGTTTTATAACGAACAATAAAATCCTTTATGATTTTATTTAATGCATGTCCCATATGTAAATTACCATTAGCATATGGTGGTCCGTCATGCAAAATGAATGATGGATTATTTTTATTTTTTTCTAACGCTTTGCGATATTGGTCATCATTATCCCACATTTCTTGAATTTGAGGTTCTTTATTTGGTAAGCCACCTCTCATAGGAAAATCAGTTTTCGGCATTAATAGGGTATCTTTGTAATTCATTATATTCACTCCTTGTAATGATAAAAAAGAACTCTAAGTTCAATTAAAAGGGACGGTTAATCCGCGGTACCACCCTACTTAACTCAACTTAGAGTTCTCTTAAGAATATTTATAAAATTGAAAAGCCAGTGATATAAGAAACAAACAATATGCTAGGCTCACACCATTCCTAGCTCGCTGTACTATGTTCACTGTTTCTTACGCGTCTGTCTTTATATCATATCAATAAATTGTTATTTAGAAAATGCATTTTTAATAAACAATGAAATTTCTTCTTTATTTTTACATCAAATGGTTAATTTGTGATTCGTTTTTAATTATTTGATGTTGATTGTGATGATTCGCTATTTGTATTTGATTGACTCACAGATTCTGAACTTGATGTAGAAGGTTGATTAGCCGATAATTCTTGATTTTGCTTTTGTTTCATTGCACGTTCTTCAGGTGTCAAATCATTTTCATTAAGATGATGAATATCTTCTAATGTCACTTGCTCGGCGTCTAAATCATAATTGAGTAAGTAATCCCAATCTTCACTTTTGAGTAAGTCAAGTTGTGCTTCAACAAGCATACGAAAACGAGAGCGGAAAACTTTAGATTGTCGTTTCATGTCTTCAGTTTGGAAAGCTAGACGACGTGCTTTTTCAATTGCATCATTCACAATACTGTCAGCTTGTACTTGTGCTTTTGATAAAACGGCTTCAGCTTCTTTAGTTGCTGCTTGTTTTGTCTCTTCTCCTACTTTTTGTGCTTGAATAAGTGCATCACTTACTGATTGGTGAACATCTTTATATGATTTAATATTGGAATCTCTATCTTCAATGACTTTTTCAAGTTGCTTTTTATCTTCTTTTAAACGTTCGATTTCATTACTTAGTTGCTCTAAGTAATTTGCAACTTCTGTAGGTTCTAAACCATTTTTTACTCGTGTAAATTCTTTATTCTTAATCTCACTTGGTGTAAAAGGCATGATAATCCTCCTTGATTAATAGCTATTTAAATAGTGTTTGATAATGAATGTGTAACTTGTTCTTTTTCGTTTTTCCACCTATTTCAACAATTTGAGCTCTACCATAACCTTGAATTGACAATAAATCATTCTGCTCTAATTGAAAATCTGTAGAATCTATTACAGTATGGTTAACTTTGACTCTTTTTTTTATAATTAATTGTTGTGCAATATTTCGAGATTTATGAATTATCTCTTTCAAAACTACATCTAATCTCAAAGCGCTCACAGTTGTACTATGAACTTTCCAATTCTCTTCTGATTGTATCATATCTTCAGTAGGAATAGAATTAAGTTTAACTGTGGCTCCCTTAATACGCGTTAGTTCAGATATAATATATGATTCTAATTGTTTTGTCAAAACAAACTGTATATCTTCTCCAACTATAATATCACCGAGTTGATCTCTTTGTATTCCCAGTGACATGAGTGTTCCAAGAACGTGCTGATGTTGTATTGTTACAAATTTCTTAGGATATTGAAGTTCAAATAAAGTCAGTTCAAAGTCCTCAGGCTGTGGCTTAAAATATAATGGTGCGATGATTGCACGTTTCCTTTCTGCATGTGGTCCACCAAAAAATGTGACATGTAAATCTTGATAACTACGCGTAATGACCTCAAGTATATATTGGCCTCGCGGGTCCAAGAAATGGGTTAGAACCGGAGCATAATTAGCATCAGCCTGCTTACATTTATCGATGAATTGATCGATAGCATCTTGTTCTTCCTTTCTAAAATGCTGATATATATCGATGGTTATCTACTCCTTTTATGTTGAAAAATTTTTAAAAACACTACGACTATAATACTGTCAACAATAAGTTATATGATAAAACGAGGTCAAAGTCTAGCTACTTTGCCTCGTTATGTTGAATAATATAAAGTTAGTGCGTGTCATATTTTAAGATAAATATGCAAGAATTAAATTAAATATTTTTACTAAACCACTTTGGAATAAAACTAGAACGAAGATTGCCGCGATAGAAGAAATGTCTATAAAGCCAATAGGAGGAATAATTTTACGGAAAGGTTCTAAGAAAGGTTCATATAACTTTCCTAAAAATTCTCCAAACTTAGACTCTCTTATACTCGGAACCCAAGAAGTAAAGAAATATATAATCATTCCAAAATAATATATTTGAACTAAAAATATAATAAATCGGAAAATTGTACTTAGCAAACCAATATCCATAGCTGAACTCCTTATTCGTAATGTTGCTCCATATTCTCGATGTGATCAGTTATACTGCCGGCTACTTCAACATTATCAGGTGTGCATAAGAAAATATCAGTACCCACGCGCTGAATATCTCCACCAATTGCGTATACCGTACCACTTAAAAAATCAATAATACGCTTTGCTGATACTTGATCAATGCGTTGTAAATTTACTAAAGTTGCACGTCTATTTTTTAATTCGTCGGCAATATCTTGAGTATCTGAAAAGACACGTGGTTCAAACAGACACATTTTTGAACTTTCCTGAGCAGTATATGATTGTGATGCTTGATTCATTGTTACAACGTTTCTAGAATTATTTTTTGAATTATTATTCATACGATAATTCCTTTCTTCAGAAGTTGTATTCGATCTCAAAGTGTTCTTTTGAGGTACAGATTTAATCGCTTGTTGCTTATTGTTAAAAGTTTGTGGTGTCGCTTGATTCTCATTACGATTGTAATCTTCGCGCTCTTGAACACGTTCACGTGATCTAGAAGATTCTCGCTCTTCAGGTCCTTCAACTTCCTCTTCTTCTTCAACTACAAAAAAATTATTAAATAAATCCTTTAAAGCCAAGGGGGGCTCACTCCTATTCTCCTACAAGTTTAGTCCCAATTCTGACAAAGGTTGCACCTTCTTCGACTGCCATTTGATAATCATTACTCATTCCCATAGATAATTCTGTACAAGGCGCATGTGCTAAATTGAATTGTTGTATTTCATTTCTTTTATGTCTTAACTCTTTAAATAAATTTTTTATGTACGATAGATCATCAGTCAATGGTGCCATCGTCATTAATCCAATAATTTGGATATTTTCGTATTCTTTGATTTGATTTATAAATTGATTCACTTCTTCAAGAGCTATGCCATGTTTAGATTTTTCTCCAGAAACATTTACTTGTAAGAAACATTTTATAACATGATTTGCTCTTTTATTAATCTCCTTAGCTAGACTCAAACGATCTAAAGCATGAAAATAATCGACTTCATTTATAATATCTTTAACTTTCCTTGATTGTAAAGAACCAATGAAATGTAATTTAATATCGCTTGGTAGAGATTCTTTCTTCTCTTTGAATCCATCTAATCGATTTTCACCGAAATGTCTTATTCCTGCTTTATATGCTTCTCTAGCTCGCTCTATTGTAACATATTTTGTTACTGCAATCACGTGAGGTTGTGCTGAATGGGCACTTTTTTTAACGCTTGCATCAATTTCCGTTTCAATCTTAGCAAGATTCTCTTTAACATCCATAAATTATTCACCTACTTTATACACTTTACTTTCGTCCAATAAATGCTAACATACGTCCCGTCTGTCCTTTTTCAACACGATATGAAAAGAATAAATCTAAGTTTTCTGAAGTTGAATATTCGGTAATGTATATGTTTTTTGATGGAACTCCAGCTTCTTCTAGAAGAAGTGCGTTAGCCTTTTTTAAATCAATACCATGTTTATTTTTGCCTCTGCTCTCAATATATAAAGTTGAATCAATGGTTAATTCCTCAAATTTATTTTTTATATCATCATTGATTTCATAAGAATTTGAAGTTGCTGGACCGATTACAATCTTTAAGTCTTCATAATCAAAATCCACTTTTTTTAGCATTTCTTTTACTATTTGACCATATGTTCCTCGCCAACCTGCATGTGCTAATCCAATATAGCCATGTGATTCACTATAAAAATATACCGGTACACAATCCGCATAACACATAGTAAGGAGAATGTGAGAATCGAAAGTATACATTCCATCTATGCCATGTAAATCATCAGTTAGTTTATCAATATTTGTTCCTTTATGTTCACTTGTAACTTCAACGATGCGATTATCATGTGTTTGTATAGGAAAAACCCATTCATCTCTTGGATAACCAATAAGATTCGCTAAGATATCTTGATGATGTGTAATATGATGTGCACTGTCGCTGATATATCTCGCCATATTAAAACTATGATTAGGATAAGGACTTAAACCATTTTCTCGAGTAGTGAAACCTAACTTAATATCAGTATGCTCATCAAATTGATAGTCTAAATAATGAGTTTTCTTAATAAATCTCTCTTTCAAAATATTTCACCACCCCTATATATACATTCCACTGTACACTTAATTTCAAATCGAAATGTTCTACAAATAATCTAAGTATTAAGTAACCAATTATAAAACAATTATATATCATACTTAAATTTATTTAAACTTGTATCAATTACTAACTTGCAATGGTTACCTAAATGATGCACATAAGATAATAAATACATTAATTATTTATATTAATAGTTCTATCGATATATGAATGTTATTTTGAGAATTAGCAGCAAAAATTTATATAAAGTGTTGTCTTATCCTTCAAAACAGAAAAATTTAGTTAAACATTGATTTAAATAGGTTTTCAGGTTAGTTAGATACTCCAACACGAAAAAAATGCCTGAGACTATAAAATGTCTCAGGCTATTTAAAATACAGTGATTATATATACTGACGATTAGCGTCTAGTTCTTCTAGAACGTCTTTCTTCTCTATTTCTAATAAAGCTAGGAATATCATCATCTTTAGTAGTGTGGCTTCTTTCACTTACACTTTCACTTGATTGTGAATGAGAAGTGTGTGCAGAGAATGAATCTTCTTTAGCACTAGCACCAGATTGATGATTAGAACTACTATTTACACTTGAACCAAAACCAGTACTTGTAGCTTTACGACCTTGTGAAGAAGGTTTATCTTCAAAACCAGTTGCGATAACAGTAACTACAATTTCATCTTGGAGCTCTGGGTTAATAACTGTACCGAAAATCATATTCACATCTTCATCTGCAGCATCTTGAACAATATCAGCTGCTTCTTGCGCTTCAAATAAAGACAGTGATTCTCCACCTGTAATGTTCATAAGTACACCTTGAGCACCTACAATTGATGTTTCTAATAATGGAGAAGAAATTGCTTTTTTAGCGGCTTCGACTGCTCTGTTTTCACCAGATGACACACCGATACCCATTAACGCAGAACCTTGATTAGACATAATTGTTTTAACGTCTGCAAAGTCTAAGTTCACTTCACCTGATACTGCAATTAAATCTGAAATACCTTGTACACCTTGACGTAATACATTATCCGCTTCTTTAAATGCTTCCATCATCGGCGTAGATTTGTCAACGATATCTAATAAGCGATCATTTGGAATAACAATTAATGTATCCACTGCTGCTTTCATAGATTCTACACCAGCTGCCGCTTGTGTTTGGCGCTTACGACCTTCGAAACCGAATGGACGCGTAACAACACCTACAGTTAAAGCACCCATTTCTTTTGCAATTTTAGCAACAACCGGCGCAGCACCTGTTCCAGTACCGCCACCCATACCAGCAGTTACGAATACCATATCAGCACCTTGGATAGCATCTTCAATTTGTTCTCTTGATTCTTCTGCTGCTTTCTTCCCAATTTCAGGATTAGCACCAGCACCTAATCCACGTGTTAATTTTTCACCAATTTGAATTTTTGATTCAGCTTTTGATAAGTTTAAAGCTTGTCCATCAGTGTTGATAGCAATAAATTCCACATTATTCATACCATGGTCAATCATACGGTTAACGGCATTATTTCCGCCGCCACCTACACCGATGACTTTCAATGTGGCTAAATGATTAAATCCTTGTTCAAATTCTAACATTTAATTTTCCTCCTAGTCTTTATGGCCAATAATCATTCAAATAGAGATTTCATTAATTTTTTAAACTTACTTTCTTCTTTGGCTTTGCCTTCTGTTTGTTGTTCATCTTCTAGATGATTTTCACGGTCTTCATAAGACTCTTCACGAGGCGCTTCTGGTGCTACCTCGTCATTTTCTTTTTTGTTTGATTTACGCTTAAACCAATCAAAACCGCTTGATTTTGTTTCACTATCTTTATCAGATTCGATAACTTCTTCTTCAAATTCTTCATTATCTTGATAACTAATTGTAACATAATCTAATAACTCGTCAAAAGCGATACTACTAGAAATTGTAGAAATAGCAGAAGAAAATTCCGGTTTTCTGATACCCATTTGTGACGGTGTATGAATTCTCACTTTTTCACTAACCATATCTTGTAGTAATTCTTTTACACCTAGTAAATTTGCAGATCCGCCAGTAACTACAAATCCTCCGTTTACTTTTGTAAGTCCTAGTTCTTGTAAAACATCAAAGACTTCAAAGAATATATCTTCGACTCTTTGTTCAATAAAGTCACTTAAATCTTTTTGAGTATATTGAACATGTTCATCTGAATCAACTTGATCTACTGAAAAGACATCTTGATCTGAAGCAGAGTCATAAAATGCATGACCATATTGATGTTTTACCTTTTCAGCTGTGTCATATGTAGTATTTAGTCCTTGAGCAATATCATCCGTAATGTCTCGACCGGCCATTTCTATAGATTCAGCATCTACAAGTTCTCCTCGTTCATAGAAAGCAACTTGCGTTAAATCTTCACCGATATCAATGACACAAGCGCCTAATTCTTTCTCCGTTGGTGTAAGAATAGAACCATAATTATACGCATCAGAATAAACATCTAACACGTCAACACCACATGCCTCAACACATTTAATCATATTGATTAAAATAGATTTTTGGATTGCGATGACACCTGCATCTACTTTTAATGAATGTCTTGCAATTAATTCTTTTGGATCTGAAACTTCATTGTCTTTGTCAACTACAAAACGAATTGGGAATACATTTATCACTTCAGTTTCAGGTACATCATTTTTATCCCGGATACCTTCTAAAACTGATTCAATATGCGTGCCATCAATTTCAGTATCCTCGTAAAATTCAATTTCATTTGATTCATCATATACTTCGGTACCGATGATAGGTAGTTTTAAAAATACATCTTTTATATCTACACCAGAGGCAATTGAAGCCTTCTTAATTGTATCTTTAATTGCTTGTCTTGCAATATCAAAATCATCAATTAAACCATTCTTGATACCACTTGTGTAGGTTTGCCCTGTACCTATCACATTAATTCCGTTGTGAAATTTTTCGCCTACTATTGTTTTTACGCTTGATGAACCTATATCTATGCTCACATAGTAATGTTCCTCCATAGATAGGCACCTCCTGACAAATTATACTATTTAAGTACACTATGTTTAGTGTACAATACGTTGAATAGCTTGTGAACTATAAACACATACTATTATCGAAATTTTTTAATTATTTTCTTTAGATTGTTTATTAATTTTATTCAACACATTTTGAAGTTCTTCTTTTGCATCATTTTCTTCTTGTGTTGACTTGGTTACATTTTGTTCAGTACCCGATTGAACAGTTGATGAACCTTGATAAGGAATAAATGACGCTCCAACCGATAAATCAATATACCCATTTGTCTTAAGTTCGCCAGAATCATCTCTGCTTAATGATTGTGACATTTGAGGATAATATTGCATTTTGTCTGCAATCGTTGTAATGTCACCAATGACTTGCATATTATCTTTGGTAAAAATCTTTATGCGACTTTGTTTATTTTTAGTTGGTGCGTAACTCACCTCTGCTATTAAGTTTCTCACTTTAGGTGACATTTCAGATAAAGCTTTTATAATTCGTGTTTTTTTGTCTCCTTTGAACCCATCAATGATAGGTCCATCATGTGAAACTTCATCTTTGTATTCTGTTAATTCTTTACCATCTTCTATAATTGGCACATATTTATCTTTATTTTTTTCTAAACCAACAATTTGGTACTCAGTCACGTTAACAGTTAACGTGTTTGGTAATTGTTTATGAATATCAACTTCTTTGATTAAAGGATTCTGTTTTAAGTTCCTAATCGCTTTATTTTTACTAAAAGTATACATTCGTGAACGTGAAGTAACGTTAAGTTCTTTCTTTATTTTACTCGTACTTACGTTGTTATTACCTTTAATATTTACATTTGATATTTTACTTAGTGGTGTAAACATATAGAGTAAAATGAGAACAATGATAAGAATGAGTAGTGTGATAATTGTATATTGGATTCTTTTTTGCTTTTTACGTCTTATGGCTCTTTTTTCTTCTAAACTAAGCGGTTTAATTTGAGTTACCTTCTCATTACTATTGAACGATGTAAATGTTTCCTTTTCTTTTTTAGAAGTAAATTTACTTAGTAATTTATGTTTTTTAGAATGACGAGAGTCTTTAGTTTGTTTTTCGCTCTGATGATCAGTTAGAAATTCCTCTTCGTCTTCATTACTTTGACGCGTTTCGCTTGTTTGTTGAACACTACGATCATTTAATTTATCATTATTATATTTTTGATTGTCATCTTCATCATTAACATTATCCTCAATTAAATCACTTTTTATTTCTTTATCTTGATTATGCGACTTGTGATTATCAATAAATTTATCCATTGGTTTAGTTTCTAACTGTGATTGTGTAGACGTAGCATCTTTTTCTTTACTTTGGTTATCTATGCGACGTCTTCTGCGTTGGCGAGCGTTTTTATTCCGTCTAAAAAGCTCTAAGTCTTCATTACTTTGACTATCATTCAAATGGATTGTATTATCGTCTTTATTCGACATATTCTCATTATTAGGTTGATTTTTATTCTCTTCCATGAGCATTCACACTCCTTAGTATGATGGCAAGTGCGCTCGGAATCTATCGATAAACTTCTCACCACGTTCTTCAAATGTATGATACTGATCCCAACTTGCACAAGCTGGTGATAATAAAACAACATCATTGGGCTCGACTATATCTTGAATTTTATCAACAGCATCCTCTACGTCTGTTGCTTTAATCACATACTTACCTTGACTATTTCCCAATTTAGCAAATTTATCTTGTGTTTCTCCAAAAACAACCATCACACGTACATTTTCCATATAAGGAATAAGTTCATCGAATTCATTACCACGATCTAATCCACCACACAACCAAATAATTGGTTGATCAAAAGAGTTAAGCGCAAATTGAGTAGCTAAAGTATTAGTTGCTTTTGAATCATTATAATATTTATTTGTGCGATTTGTACCAATATACTGAAGTCTATGATCAATACCAGAAAAAGTAACAAGACTATCTACAATAGCTTTGACTGGCACACCAGCAATGATCGATGCTAATACAGCTGCTAAAATATTTTCCAGGTTATGTTCTCCCGGTAGTACTAAGTCTTTAGTGTTAATAATGCGAATGCCGTTAAAAACGATGAAACCATCTTTAATGTATATCCCATCAACTTCTTGCTGTGTTGAAAAATAAAATGTTTTTGCTTCTAGATTTTCTGATTCAATTAGGTGTCTTTGGTGATAATTACAAATAAGATAATCATCTTTAGTTTGATTTTTATATATTTGCTTTTTAGCATTTTGATAGTTCTCTAACGTTTCATGGTAATCCAAATGTGCAGAATAAATATTTGTAATGATAGCGATATGTGGTTTATATTTCTCAATACCTAATAATTGAAAAGATGATAATTCTGTTATTAAATACTCATCTGATTTAACTTCTTGTGCAACGTTTGAGGCTACATAACCAATATTTCCAGAAAGCCGTCCAGTTAACACGCTTTTTTGGAACATATCACCGATTAGTGAAGTGACAGTTGTTTTACCGTTAGTTCCAGTAACTGCTATGATTGGTGCCTCAGAAATTAAATAGCTAAGTTCAACCTCTGTTAAGATTTTAAGCCCTCTTTTTGCTGCTTCTTCAATAATTGATACAGTATATGGAATACCTGGATTTTTCACAATGATGGGATTATCATCTAATAAAGAAAAAGGATGACTACCGCTAATTACCTCAATGCCCATAGATTCTAAATCTTTAGCATGTGCATCCTGTGAAAGATCCTTTCCATCATTGACTTTAACGTTAGCACCTAATTTAAGGAGAAGTTTCGCCGCTTCATATCCACTTTTTGCTAAGCCTACTACTAAAACATTTTTATTTTCTAATTCAGTGTAATTTAGCAATTTAATGCACTCCAATCCATAAACCTATTAATCCTGTAATTAAACCTACCGTCCAAAATACTGTTACTACCTTCCATTCACCCCAACCACTTAATTCAAAGTGGTGATGTATAGGACTCATCTTGAAAATACGTTTCTTCGTTAATTTATATGAGGCTACTTGTAACATTACAGATAATGTCTCAACTACAAACACAAAACCAATTAATATTAATGATAATTCTTGATTCAACATGATTGAAATCGTCGCAAAAATACCACCTAAAGCAAGACTTCCTGTGTCTCCCATGAAAACTTTCGCTGGATTTAAATTGTAAGGTAAGAAACCTAGTAAAGCGAAAATCATTATAATACAAAATATGCCAATAGCCGGTGAATCTAACATGTAACTCATTACAGCATACATAGCAAAACCTATTATTGACAAACCAGTTGCCAATCCATCTAAGCCATCTGTTAAGTTTACAGCATTTGAGAAACCAACTTGCCAAAAGACAATAAATATCACATAAGCAAATGACAACGGAATATCAAAATTCACAAATGGAATATGCAAATCTGTCGTAAAATGTACAAGGTGAAAAACATCACTTAGCACAAAAAATATAACTGCAATAATTATTTGTGCTAGAAACTTTTGTTTACTAGTTAATCCTTGGTTATTCTTTTTAACTACAATAATATAGTCATCAATAAATCCAATAAGACCAAAACCGATTGTTACAAATAGTAACAAAATAATAGGATTGGAATGGTCTACAAAGATAATTGCAATGATGGAGGTAATTATAATACTAATTAAAAATGTAAGCCCACCCATAGTAGGTGTACCTGTTTTTTTCATATGGCTTTGAGGCCCTTCTTCACGGATACTTTGTCCAAATTTCATACGTTTCAATGTTGGAATAAGTATTGGGACTAAAATAAATGTTATCAGTAATGCGATGATCGCGTATATAAAGATCATATAAATCTCCTTTTCTTCACTTTCTAATTTTAGTTCTTTTTATTTGTAAATAACCTTTAATATTTTATCAGTTTTTGTTTTATTTTAATATACGACATTATCTATTTATTAAATAAGGTTGGGACCATTCGTGAGCTAATCCCTAAAATGTTAATCCCAACCTGTTGTTGATATCAAGTTCTCTTAAATTAATTATTTCTCTCAGAACCTGATGTTTCATTTGTGCTGTCATCAGAATCATTTTTCGAGTCGGCGTTCGACTTTTCATTCTTACTTGATGAAGACGCATTTGAATTATCCTCATCAACTTTATCTTTCTTTGATTTTTTATCCGAAGAGTCCTCATCAGTTTTCTCTTGGTCATCATCCGTATCTTCAGCAGATAATGATACTTCTATCTTATCTTTATTTTTAATGATTTGACCTTTTGAGATACTTTGATTCGTGACAAATCCATTACCTTTAGTAGAAACTTTAATTTTCGTTAAATCTTCAAAAGCAAGTACATCTTCTTTTGTCCATCCGGTCATATCCGGCATTGTTAATTCCCCGTCTGTCATTAACATTACTTTACTGTGCGGTAGGACTTTGGTACCTGACTTAACTGATTGTTGTTTAATTTGTTTGCCATTACCAATCGTAATAGGTTTAAGAGATTGAGCATTGACGCTATCCTCTGCTTTTTGAACTTCATCTCCTTGCACGTTAGGCACTTTACTATAGTCAGTTTTTGATGAAGTATCACTAGATTTTCCAACATTTAAATATTTCAGCGTATTCTCCATAATTGGTTTAAATGCTTTGCTCACACCCATTTCATATGCTTCTTGATCATTTTTTTGAGCAAGACTCATACCTGCATAGACAATGACTTTAGGATCTTTCTTAGGTGCATCCCCCATGAAACTTACAAAGTAAGGATTTTCACCTTTAACATAACCGCCTCCATTTGAATCAGCTACTTGTGCTGTTCCTGTCTTACCTTCAATATCATAACCTTTTACGCGATAATTCATGGCATGACTCTTCTTACTATTTACTACTTTATCAAGTTCTTCTTCAACTTTATTGGCTGTTTCTTGCGTTACTGGTTTACCGGCAAACTCTTTTTTACCAGAGTAATAATTCTTTTTAGTTATTGGATTATCGATACTACTTACAAACCATGGTTTAAGCATATTTCCTTTATTAAAGAATGCCGATTGTGCTTGAATCATTTGAGCAGGAGTAACAGTTGTTGATTGACCAAATGCTGACGTTTTTTGTTGTAATTCATTTGCCCAACCAATATTACCTGCAGCTTCTCCATCAAACATACCACCCGTTTTTTTGCCAAATCCAAAGCGTTCATACCAAGATTTCATTTTATCAGCACCAACCAAATCTTGTAAGTGCATCATCAATGTATTTGATGAATAAGTAAAACCTAACGACATGGGTATACGTCCCCAACCAGTTTTATTCCAATCGGAAATTTCAGAGCCCATAATATTTCTTTGACCTGATTTATACTTTTCATCCGGTTTGAACTTACCTTCTTGAATTGCTGCAGCTAAGCCGTATGTTTTAAAAGTAGAGCCCGGTTCATATGTATTTTGATATAAATCGTTCGCCCACTTTTTGCCAAAATCTTTACCTGTTTCAGGATTAAAAGTCGGACGTTGGCTATATGCAAGTATTTCACCAGTTTTTGCGTCCATTACTACTGCAAATAAATCTTTTGGAGCATAACGTTCAACCATGTCATCAAGCGCTTCTTCCACAAAAACTTGGATATTAGAATCAATTGTTAAGTGTACATCGTCTCCACGTTTAGGTTGTTGCTCTTTCTTCGTATTAGGTGCAATGTAGCCCCATATATCATGAATATATTTAAGTGCACCTCTTGATCCATTTAAATAACTATTAAATATTTTTTCAACACCTAATGCACCATTTAATTCACCAGTATCAGGGTCTTTCTGTGCCATCCCTATTAAATGGGAAGCAAAATTACCATTAGGATAAAAGCGCTCAGTTTCTGGGTAAAGTGCTATACCAGGTAATTTCATTTTCTCTATTTTTTCTTTTTCTTGATAAGTTAAATTAGTACCTTTCTGACCAAATTCGATTTGAAAGGCTTTCTTATTATTAAGTCGTTTTTCTATTTCATCAGCATCCATATCTATGATTTCAGCTAATTTTTTTGCTGTCTTTTTTTTATCAACCACGTGTCGAGGCTTTTTACTTTCTTTACTTGCTTTTTTATCCACAACTGCAACAAGTTTATATCTTTCTACATCTTCTGCTAAAACTTTACCATTACGATCATAAATCTTACCTCGTTCTGGTTGTTGAGAATTTTTGACTAAATATTTCTCATTGGCTTTCATAATTAAATCTTGACCATTGGAGTGGCCAGTAATCATTATATAAGAAAACCTTAGCACCAATATAAAAAAGAGCAGTCCGAATAAACCAACAAGTAGGACTGCTCCTATTTTATTTTTTTTAATTTTAATTTTTCGCTTCGCCATTATTACGCACTACCTTTACATTGTCGTTCTCTAGGCTCATGCCCTGCTTCTTAGCCTTGTCGTAAATGCGTTCATATGAAGAATTTTTCTTAATTTCAGACTTTAATGCGCTGTTTTCACTAGATTGTTTCTCTATTTTTTGATCCAAATCTGCAATTTTTCCTCGCGTATCGTACGCATCCATTTTTAAAGATAGCATATAAATACTTATTAGAGCAATTACAGTTATTAATGCTATGTATAAAATTTTTTCAAATCTAGTAAGTTGAACAACAACTTTTCTTTTAACGGTTTGTTTTTCAGGACTCGATTGTGGTTGTCTTTGTGGGATACTGGTTTGTGTCGCTTCATCATAAGGTTGATAAATTTTTTCTACAGCCATTATACTTACTCCTTATTTTAATATTTCTGCTACGCGTAACTTGGCGCTACGTGCTCGATTGTTTTCGTTTAAATCGTCATCAGTAGCGGTAATCGGTTTACGATTCACTCGTTTTAACTTAGGTGTATATGCTTCAGGAATAACAGGTAGACCTCTTGGTACATCTGGACCTTTCTCAAACTCTTGGAAAATTTGTTTACACAAACGATCTTCCAAAGAGTGGAAAGTAATTACTGATATTCTACCTCCGACCTTCACACATTCAATGGCTTGCTCAACTGAATCTTCAAAAGCTGACAACTCATCATTCACAGCAATTCGAATAGCTTGGAACACGCGTTTTGCAGGATGTCCCCCTTTCCGTCTTGCTTTCGCTGGTATGCCTTCTTTAATGACATCAACTAGTTCTAAAGTTGTTTCAATCGGTTGTTGTTCTCGGTGGGCTTCAATTCTACGTGCAATTTGTTTAGAAAATTTCTCTTCGCCGTAACGATAGAAAATCTTAACTAATGCTTCATAAGACCATTGATTAACTACTTCATATGCAGAAAGTGATTGTGTTTGATCCATTCGCATATCAAGTTTCGCATCATTGTGATAACTGAAACCTCTTTCAGGCACATCCAATTGAGGACTTGAAACACCTAAGTCATAATAAATACCATCTACTTTATCAATTTCTAATTCATTTAAAATATTTGTTAATTCTCGAAAGTTGTTATGAACAAAAGTGACTTTGTGCAAATGTTCTTTTAAAACTTCTTTCGCATTTTCTATGGCTGTTAAATCTTGATCAATCGCAATAAGTCTACCTTTATCATTTAATTGATTAAGTAAATAGAGGGCATGTCCTGCTCCACCTAACGTACAGTCAACATACACACCATCTTCTTTAATATTTAAATAATCAATGGTTTCGTTTAACATGACGCTCACATGATGAAACATTTAAATTCCTCCATTTAAAAATCAAAATCTATTAAATCTTCAGCAATGTCTTCGAAACTTTCTTCAGATTCATCATAGAAATCATTCCAAGTTTCTCTGTCCCAAATCTCAATACGATTTGAAACACCAATTACTGTACATTCCTTACTTAAATTGGCGTATTTTCTTAAATTTTGCGGAATATTAATACGCCCTTGTTTATCTAATTCTACTTCTACAGCACCTGAGAAGAACATACGCATAAATTTACGCGCGTCTTTTTTTGTCATAGGTAAGGTTTTCATCTTCTCTTCAATTTGCTGCCATTCTTCTAGAGTGTAACCAAATAAACATTTATCAAGGCCTCTTGTGATAATAAAACGTTCATTTAGATCATAACGAAACTTGGACGGTATAATCATACGTCCTTTTGTATCCAATTGATGATCGAATTCTCCCATGAACATTTTTTATCACCTCACCTTATTTATAATTTACCACATCTCCCCACTATCCTCCACTAATTATACAAAAAAGGTGCAAATAATTTGCTCAAACACAAAAAAACCCGTTTTATCTTTAAGATAAAACGGGTAAAAACACTGTCATATCAATGTTTTATAATCAAATGATCAAACGAGTAAGAAAGTGGTGGATAGGTGGAGGGACTGAACACATCTATCCCAAAATCATTCATAATTTGAAGTGGATTCCAAACTCTTTCTTGTAGACCACCCATTGGATGGAGTGTTTCACTGATTTCTCTAAACTGTCGCATACTTATATCATTTTCTCTTTCAATATTCAGTAGGTATCGTTTGATTAAATAATCGTATTGATTGAGATGAATTTGATTATTTTTTTCTAAAAGAAGTTGGTTGTCATGGTTATTTTCCACATAAGTTAATAAATTATTATAAAGTTCTTGTTGCTGAGTTTTCATTTCTTCTACTTCATTTATAAAATTATTTGACGCTTTTTCACGAACAAAACGTTGACGTTCCTGTTCTACTCCATTTGCAATGACAGACTCTATTGATAAATTATATTGTTTTAATAACTTTTTAGTTCTAGCATACAAATACGTGATTCTTAATCTCGGCATAACAATAGGCATTTCTACATTTAACGTATCAAAAACACCTTTTAATTCTGCCCAATATTTGATTTCGCTTGGACCTCCGATAAATGCTACTGTGTTAAACAACCATTCCTCTACAACTGGACGTGTAACAACATTATTAGAAATTCTTTCAGGCTCTCTTTCTATGATATCTAACAAATTTTGTTTCGTGTAACGTTTCTCAGTTTTATTCAGTTTAAAATAAGTGCCATCAAAATTTAAAAGCTGTCTCATTCCGTCTTCATGGATAAACAAATGCGTGTTTGTCTCTGTTTGTATCATTGATGGAAGTTGTTGTTGAGTTGTTCGTATCTGAGTTTCACGAAAAGATTGATCGACTTGATCCCTCTTTTCTAATATCTCTTTAAACAACGGTTTCTCCATCTGTCTTAATTCAGGGTATTGAGCATCAATGAGTAGAATGCCATAGTCCTTAAACACTTCATGTATCAATCCCTTAAAAATATCAGTCCATGAATCATATTGATTAATAATATTGACGCACATTTGATAAACATCTTGAGTATGTACAGTTTCCTTTATTTCTTTAAAAAAGTGATTTAATGATGCTTTTAATTCGTTCTTATCAGGAGTATATCTTGAAACATTACTATCTGGTGGTGTCATCGTATGATACTTTACTTTTTTCAAAGTAGTTTCTTTATTATTGAATGCATACGTATGATTTACCTCTTCAAAATCATGGTCCTCACCAGCAATCCAAAACACAGGTACAATAGGCGTATCGTATTTCTCAGAAAGTTGACGACTTAAAATTATAATTGAGAAAATCTTATGAAACGTATACAGTGGACCCCCAAAAAGACCAGCTTGTTGTCCACCAATCACTACTTTTGCACCATCAGCTAAAGCATCTATGTTATTCAGTTGCTGATGTGTTAAATTTAATTCATTCATGTAAGATTTAATCACTCGTGATAAATGAAATTCCCTTCCGTTATTAGGTGTTTTTAATCTTCTATCAAAGCTTTCTTTTTGCGATGCATCATATTCATAAAAAGATGTAATTTGAGATTCACTATTTTTTATTTTATTAATGAACTGATCTTGTTCAGTTAACTTTAACGTATTACACTTCATGTTTTTACTCCTTCATTATCACTATTCCTCATATAGTATAAAGATTATATTTCTTATTGACAATTTAACGGCTTATACATTAATTTATCTAAATTTTTGACAAAACAACTAAGTATGATTATTAAATGAAAAAGCATTTTAAAGAGGGTATAATAAAATAAAGAAACAAAGGGGGAAACGATATGGGTGAAGTTAAACATTTACAAATCAACTACAAAACTGATGAGCTTTTCGCTGATTTCAGAGAATTTGGTAACAAGAACCTATATATGATTGAGGAGCTAAAGGGACAAATGATTGATGCAAGTTCCGATTCTCCTTTTTATGGAATTTTTGTTGGTAATAAATTAGTTGCGAGAATGGCACTACTTGATAAAGGAGAAGTAGAAGAAACTTATTTTCCTAATAGCAATGACTATATTCTACTTTGGAAATTAGAAGTATTAGATACTTACCAAAGACGTGGATATGCTAAGCAACTATTAAACTTTGCTAAAGAAAATAAAAAACCAATTAAAGCTATTGCTAGAAATAACTCAAAAGCGTTCTTTTTAACACAAGGTTTTAAAGATGTAGCAACCAAAAATCCTGAGGGGCACGACATCCTAATATGGAATCCATAATGTCGTAACAATAATATATCAATTAAACTGAGCCAACACTTGTAGTGATAAATTTTACAAGCGTTGGCTCAACTTACACTTCTTCAATTGTCTTTTTCTCTCCTATTCACTCAACAATGTGAACCATTTCTGATAAGTCATTAATGATATAATCCGGTTGAATAGACGTATGGTTTTCTTTTTGTCTGATATTAAACCAACATGTTGATATATTAGCATTTTTACCACCTAAAATGTCAGACGTTAAAGAATCTCCCACAATCAGAGTTTGATTCCTGTTATTCTCTCCGATATGTTCAAACACAAAATCGAAGAACTCTGTCATCGGTTTTTGAAATCCAGTTTGTTCAGATATAAAGACGTCTTGAAATATTTCATTAAATTGTGTCTGAGCAATTCGTCGTAGCTGTGTTTCTGTTACACCATTGGTTACTATATATAGAGAATGATTTAATTTTAATTGTTGTATAACTTCTAATGTATGATCAAATAATTTAACCGGTGCCTTTGCCAATTCATCTCTAAAGCACTCATCAGCTTCTTTTCCATTTACATGAATATGATAGTCATTAAAATAATTAATAAATCGTTGTGACAGCACTTCATCTTTAGTCAATTTATTTTGTTGAAATGCTTCCCAATGGGCTTGGTTCACTTTCCTAAAATGTTCGAAATCCTGTTGACTTGGCTGATGATTATATTTCTGTGCTAAATTATAAAACGCTTTTTTCTCAGCATCATAAAAATCCACTAATGTATCGTCGAAATCAAATAATATATTTTTGAATTTCATATTCAAATCTCCTATTTATTAACAATCTTTTTTAATAAAATAGTAACAAATAAAATGGCACAAAAAAAGACCAGAGCATTCGCTCTGGCCAATAATTAATTGTGTATTAGAAACCGAAGATTTTACCTAATACGCTAACGCCACTTTCTACGATGTCAACGATACTAGTTCCTAATTTAGTCCAATCTTGATCTTGTGCTGCTTTTACTGTATTTGCAATAGCTTCTGCTAATTTTGACATGTTTATCTCTCCCTAATTAATTATTTAAATTTATATTTTAAAAGACTATGATTAATTAAAATCCGAAGATTTTACCTAATACGCTAACGCCGCTTTCTACGATGTCAACGATACTAGTTCCTAATTTAGTCCAATCTTGATCTTGTGCTGCTTTTACTGTATTTGCAATAGCTTCTGCTAATTTTGACATGTTTATCTCTCCCTAATTAATTATTTAAATTTTAAAGTTTTAATTTTTAAATTATTGACCTAATAATTTAGAAATAACACTAATACCATTTTCAACAATACCAGCGATGCCTGAAGCTAATTGAGACCAATCTTGGTTGATTCCTGCATCTACTACACTTCTAATTGCGTCAAATAATTGTTCCATTATTCAAAACTCCTTTAAATAAATTTTATTATTATGCGAGATCGTTGATGATGAACTAATTTCCCAAAAATCGATTCACCATATCAACGCTACTTTCTATGATGTTAACAATACTTGCCCCTAATTGAGTGCCATCGTTAGTGATGGCTGCTTCTAAGATGTCTTTAAAAGCGTTAAATAATTTCATTATTAACACTCCTAAATGAGTTAATAACTCCAAAACGATTGGATACGATTGCGATTCGTTATCTCTATCGTTTTGTTACCTTTACTATAAAGTTAATTTGACTCAATTTGTTGCATTTTTCATACTAAATAATTAAGAGTTCCTAACTGTTATTTTCCTTAGGTTTTACAACAGTTAGGCATGCACAACTGTATTGCACTCTATTTTATTGATATAAACATATAGGATTTTATATCAAATTAACATTTATGTATAAAAACCTCTATTATAGTGAAAAATATAAATAATTTTTATTAGGTACCTATTGCTAAAAGACATATATTTAGATATAATAATTCTTGTGTTGAAAATGTCCTGGTAGCTCAGCTGGATAGAGCAATGGCCTTCTAAGCCATCGGTCGGGGGTTCGAATCCCTCCCAGGACGCTATAAAAAAAGGAGTCTCATTGAATGAGGCTCCTTTTTTATTATGTAAAATACAATAATATAATTCAACAGAGATTAAAACCCACTATATATTACCAAAGAGCAAACTTAATAAGGCGTATACATCACGTAAGTTTAACTTAGCCATCGATGACCACATCATTAATAAACCTGAAACATTTTAATGTCCCAGGTTTATTCTTTATATAAAAGTTTTGCACTTATTATTCCTAACTGTCTAATATTCAATCTTAACTGTTTCGATGACCTGATTTTCTCTATTTCTAAAATTCAAAATGATGGTATTTTCATCATCCTTGTATACGAGCTCAGCAAAAGTTTCTTCGATTTGACTACGTGATTGAGAAATACTACCAGGATTAATTACATGGATGCCACCTATTTGCTCATATTTTGCCACATGTGTATGTCCATAGAAGGCAAACAAACATCCTAATTCTTTTGCCTTTTCAGCAAGTTTCATTCGTGTTTGGTTTACTTGATAAAGATGACCATGAGTATAAAAGGCACGGACTCCGTTTTCTTCAGTGATTGCTTCTTCTAAAAACTCTGGATAAAAATCACAATTACCTTTCACACGCTGATACAAACTAAGTTCTGTGTCATTATAACTAAATTCAGAATCCCCTAAATGTAAAAATTTATCTGCATCTTTATGTAGATCATAAATATGATATAAGATACCTGTTTCTTTGTGATTATCACTAAGAATAATCCACTTAGACATGTTGTTCACCCTCTAAATATTCTTTTAACAGTAGAATAGCATTTCCACGATGACTGATTTTACCCTTTTCATCATTTGTAATTTCTGCCATCGTTTTATTTAATTCTGGAACGAAAAATATTGGATCATAACCAAAACCATTTTTTCCATGTCGTTCAGTTGTTATCACTCCGGAAACTGTTCCTTTAAATGTTTTTGTTTTTTCATTAGGCGCACTCATACTAATCACACAAACAAATTGAGCACGACGGTCTTGAACATCTTCTAAGTTCGTTAACAACTTTTCAATATTATCTTCATCATTCTTACCTAATCCTGCATAGCGCGCTGAATATACGCCTGGTTCCCCATTTAATGCGAACACTTCAAGTCCACTATCATCTGCAATGACACGCTTATTTAATGCATGTGCTGCCGCTTCGGATTTTAACTTAGCGTTTTCTTCAAATGTGGCACCTGTTTCTTCTACATCAAAATCTTCAATCAACTCAGAAATTCCAATAACATTTTGATTTTTAAAAATAGCTTTAAAATCGTTTATCTTACCTTGATTATTAGTTGCAATAACAATATCTTCCATATCATTCTCTCCTTCTATGAATCATTTACAGTTATTCTTTTGACTTCAACTTTCATATTTAACCATTCATCAATAATATTTTTAATATGTGTGGTGTCACCAGTCGCAAAAAATCGATGTTGGGGATGTTCTGTGTAACTGGCATGCTCATTGCTAAACGTGAGTAATGCACTTACTTCTCTTGCTGTTTCTAAGCCAGATGAGATAACTGTTTTAGTACCACTAAAATATTCATAAATAGGCTGATATAACAACGGATAGTGTGTACATCCTAAAATAACCGTGTCCGCATCACTGTTTCTCCATTGCTTCAACGTTTGATGAATCACAATATTAGTGATTGTAGGGTCTTTATAGCGCATTTGTTCAACTAGAGGAACAAAGCCCGGGCATGCAACACTATAGACATTCACATTTGGATTTATCTTTTTTATATGTGTGCGATACGCTTCTGATTTAATTGTTCCTTCGGTTCCTAAAACTAATACATTTTGATTTTTTGTAGTCATTATCGCAGTTCTTGCTCCAGGTTCGATAACACCAATGACAGGAATAGGTAATATGTTTTGTAAATAATCTAACGCAACTGCCGTAGCAGTATTGCAAGCAATAACCAGCATTTTTATATCAAATTCCATCAATTTTTGAGCTAGTTCCGTTGTGAATTTTTTAACTTCTTCTCCTGGTCTTGGACCATATGGACAACGTGCTATATCACCTAAATAATAAATAGTTTCATTTGGTAACTGTCTCATAATTTCTTTAGCAACAGTAAGACCACCAACACCTGAATCAATGACTCCAATAGGTTTATTCATACTTCTTCACCCTTATTTTTACAATTACCTTACATTGTATCACAGTATCATATAACTGTAGATATTTACGTTTATAGTTCTTGTAAAGTGAAATTCCTATATTTATTCTACAATCAGCAAAAAATGACCAAGGCGAAGTTGCCTTGGTCACTATAAGCTATATTAATCTACTTGATGGTCTGAACCAAAGAATGATTTAAACATATGGAAAGAGGTTTCTCTATTCATTGCGGCAATTGACGTTGTCAATGGTATACCTTTAGGACATGCATTCACACAGTTTTGAGAATTACCACATTCTTGCAGTCCACCTGCACTCATCAATGCATCTAAACGCTCATCTTTAGTCATAGAACCTGTTGGATGTAAATCGAACAAACGTACTTGAGAAATAGCTTGTGCACCAACAAATTTATTGTTTTTTGTGACATTTGGACATACTTCTAAACATACACCACAAGTCATACATTTAGACAACTCATATGCAGTTTGACGTTTTTTCTCTGGCATACGTGGTCCAGGTCCTAAGTCATATGTTCCATCAATAGGAATCCATGCTTTCATTCGTTTTAAGTTATCGAACATTCTTGAGCGATCAACTTGTAAATCTCGAATGACAGGGAAAGTACTCATAGGTTCAAGACGAATAGGTTGTTCTAATTGATCAACAATAGCTGAACATGATTGTCGTGCACGGCCGTTGATTACCATTGAACAAGCGCCACATACTTCTTCGAGGCAATTCATATCCCATGTGACTGGTGTCGTTTTTTCACCTTTAGAGTTGACTGGATTTCGTCTGATTTCCATCAAACATGCGATTACGTTTAAATTTTCCTTATAAGGAATTTCAAATGATTCTTCATAAGGTTTTGATTCGCTATTATCTTGACGTTTAATTATCAATTTTACTGTTTTTTGTTTTGGTTGTTGATTTTGACCTTGTACTTGAGTTTGTGGATTACTTTGAGTTTTTGGAGTTTCTTTTAATGATTGATCAGCCATTATTTATTACCTCCTTTAGACTTACTTGTGTAGTCACGCTTACGAGGTGGAATTAAACTTACATCTACTGGCTCATAAGTAAATTCTGGCTTTTCACTTCTACCTTTATAACGAGCCATGGTTGTTTTTAACCATTCTTCATCATTACGTTCTGGGAATTCAGGTTTGTAATGTGCACCTCTAGATTCGTTACGATTATACGCACCAATCGTAATCACACGAGCAAGAACCAACATATTCCATAATTGTCGTGTGAAGAATACTGCTTGGTTGCTCCATGTTTGCGTATCTTCCATATCAATATCTTCATAACGTTTCATAAGTTCTTGAATTTTTTTATCTGTTTCAAGTAACTTTTCATTTTCACGAACCACAGTTACGTTAGCTGTCATAATTTCACCTAATTCACGGTGAAGTTTATAAGCATTTTCAGTACCACGCATATTTAATAAATGATCAAATTTTTCTTTCTCTTCTTTAACACGAGCTTCGAAAATACTGTCATCTAAATCTGTATACGATTTTTCAACATTTTCAACATATTTGATAGCGTTAGGACCTGCTACTGTACCTCCATAAATAGCTGAAAGTAAAGAATTAGCACCTAAACGGTTACCACCATGTTGTGAGAAATCGCATTCTCCAGCTGCAAATAACCCTTTGATATTAGTCATTTGATCATAATCTACGTATAAACCACCCATTGAATAATGTACTGCTGGGAAAATCTTCATTGGAACTTTACGTGGATCATCACCTGTGAATTTTTCATAAATTTCAATAATACCACCTAATTTAACATCTAATTCGTGTGGATCTTTATGAGATAAATCAAGGTATACCATGTTTTCTCCATTGATGCCTAACTTTTGGTTAATACAAACATCGAAAATTTCACGTGTCGCTATATCACGTGGAACCAAGTTACCATAGTCTGGATATTTTTCTTCTAAGAAGTACCAAGGTTTACCATCTTTATACGTCCAAATACGGCCACCTTCACCACGAGCTGATTCACTCATAAGACGTAATTTGTCATCACCTGGAATCGCAGTCGGATGTATTTGAATGAATTCACCATTTGCATAAATCGCACCTTGCTGATAAACGATGGACGCCGCTGAACCTGTATTAATCATTGAGTTCGTCGTTTTACCAAAGATAATACCAGGACCACCTGTTGCCATGATAACAGCGTCTGAACCGAATGATTGAATTTCTGATGTTGTCATATTTTGAGCGACAATACCTCTTGCAGCATCTTCTTCGTCTTTAACAATACCTAGAAATTCCCATCCTTCGTATTTAGTTACTAAACCATCCACCTCAAATGAACGAACTTGCTCATCTAATGCATAGAGTAACTGTTGACCTGTCGTTGCGCCAGCAAATGCTGTTCTATGATGTAGTGTACCGCCAAAACGTCTAAAGTCTAATAAACCTTCTTTCGTTCTGTTAAACATAACCCCCATGCGATCTAACAGATGGATGATTTTAGGTGCAGCATCAGCCATTGCTTTGACTGGTGGTTGATTGGCCAGGAAGTCTCCACCATAAACAGTATCATCAAAGTGAATCCACGGTGAATCTCCCTCACCTTTAGTATTAACAGCACCATTTATGCCACCTTGTGCACAAACAGAGTGCGAACGCTTTACCGGTACAATGGAAAATAAATCTACATGTGCACCTTGTTCTGCCGCTTTAATTGTTGACATCAGACCGGCTAGTCCTCCACCGACAACAATAATTTTTTTCTCTGCCATAGAAATGTCACTCCCCTGAATATTTAAATCTCAAGCCCTACTTTTAATTTTCAGATATAAACTAACTACTAAACAGTTAATCTTTAACGTTTCATAATTTCTTAGTAGTAAATTTATCTATACTCACTTATTTCAAAATGAAAATTCGTATACTTATATAAACGCAATAACAGCTGCAACACCAATATAAGAAATCACTAAAAATACTATGAGTGAAATCCAAGTAAAAACACGTTGTGATTTTTTAGATTGTAAAAAGCCCCATGTTACACAAAATGACCATAAACCATTAGCAAAATGGAAAACAACAGCAATGACACAAATAATGTAAAAGATTGCCCATAACGGATGTTGTAATGTTTCATGCATTAGATTATAGTCCACAGATTTACCATAAAAAGCTTTCTGCAAACGTGTTTGCCATAAGTGCATTGCAATAAAAATAAATGCTAAAATACCACTTACACGTTGGAAGAAAAACATCCAGTTTCTAAATAATGAGTAATGTCCGATGTTCTCCTTAGCAGTGAAAGCGATGTGTAAACCGAACAAACCATGGTATAACAATGGTATATAAATAAGTATAAATTCCATCACAATAAGGAATGGTAAAGATTCCATAAATCCTGACGCTCTATTAAAAGCTTCAGCACCTTGCGTTGCTTGATGGTTTACCATTAAGTGTACAATTAAAAATGCACCTATCGGAATAACCCCTAATAACGAATGTAATCTTCTAAGGTAAAATTCATTCTTTGATTGAGCCAAAAAGAGTCCCCCCTGCGAAACTTATAATTTAAATTGCTAATTCTTAGAAACTTGTATGCAAAATGCCCTAAAGTTTTACATAAAAGACCAGCGTTGATTTACTTTTTTATTTAGTACTTGTCTTTATAATTAATATCGACCTATACACAAGTAGGACTTAAAAAAGTAAAAAGCCAGTCATTGAGCAGTAAGTTTAAAGATTTGGAAATCTATTAGTTGTGACAATTAACATGAAGTGATAACTTTTCTCATTTAGAAAACGCTTCCATACAACTTTAAAAAAATTAGCTTTTGATACGTACATTGTAACATTAATTTCACAATTTTTGGGCATGAGAATGATTCTCATGCCCACTTTTTAATAATTATTTGTTTTGTAACGCGTTTTGAAGGTTTTTAGCAACCTTTTCAGGCAATCCTGCTTGTCTTAATTCATCAAAAGACGCTTCTTTCATTTTCTTAATCGATCCAAACGTACGTAATAATGAAGTTTTTCTCTTAGTTCCAATACCATCAATGTCATCAAGAACAGATTTCAGACCTGTTTTTTGACGTGTTTGTCGGTGGAATGTAATTGCAAATCGATGAACCTCATCTTGTATGCGGTGTAATAGATAAAATGCTTGACTATTCTTTTTTAAAGGTACTATTTCAGCACTTGCTCCATAAAGTAGTTCAGATGTTTGGTGTTTATCATTTTTTTGTAAACCAGCAACTGGTATATCTAGCCCAAGCTCATTTTCGAGTACATCCATCACACCATTCATATGACCTTTCCCACCATCAACTATTATTAAATCTGGTAGAGGTAGCCCTTCGTTAAGTACACGAGTATAGCGTCTACGAACGACCTCTCTCATAGATTTATAATCATCAGGTCCTTCCACTGTTTTAATCTTATATTTTCGATAATCTTTTTTATGAGGTTTGCCATCTACAAATGTAACCATTGCTGAAACTGGATCAACACCTTGAATATTTGAATTATCAAAAGCTTCAATTCTTATTGGTGTTTGGATACCCATACGCTCTCCTAGTTCTTCAATTGCTTTGATGGTTCTTGACTCATCTCTAGCAATTAATTCAAATTTATTATCGAGTTGCACTTCAGCATTGTGATTCGCTAAATTAATCATGTCTTTTTTAGCTCCTCGTACTGGTTGAACAATCTTAGTATCTACCACCGACTGAATGATATCCTTATCAAGATTTTTAGGTACATGAACTTCTTTAGGTATTAGATGCTGATTTAAACTATAAAATTGACCTATAAAAGTATAAAATTCTTCTTCCTCTGTTTGTTGTATTGGTATCATTGTAGCATCACGTTTAATCATATTACCTTGTCTAACGAAGAAGACTTGAACACACATCCAGCCTTTAGAAACACTATAACCAAAAACATCTCTAATTGTATTATCCGAAGACATAATCTTTTGTTTTTTAGTTAAATTGTGAATGTGTTGAATCATATCCCTATATTCTTTTGCTTGTTCAAAATCTAACTGTTCACTCGCTTTATTCATGCGTTCTTCTAAATGATTCAAAATTGTTTTATCTTCCCCATTTAGAAAGTCCGTAATTTCTTTTGTCATTTGAGCATACTTCTCTAAATCAACATCATAGACACACGGTCCCATGCATTGTCCAATATGGTAATAAAGACACAGCTTATCTGGCATATTATCGCATTTTCTAAATGGATAGATACGATCAAGTAATTTCTTTGTTTCTTGTGCAGAATACGCATTAGGATATGGACCAAAGTATTTACCTGAATTCTTTTTTACAGTACGAGTAACAAGTAATCGTGGGTGCTTTTCTTTGGTAATTTTAATAAAAGGATAACTTTTATCATCTTTTAATAAAATATTATATCGGGGTTGATACTGTTTTATAAGATTAAGCTCTAGCAGTAGCGATTCTGTCTCACTTGATGTCACGATAAATTCAAAGTTACGTATTTCTCCAACTAAACGGGTTGTTTTAGCATCATGTGCGCCCGTAAAATAAGAACGTAGACGATTTCTTAAACGTTTTGCCTTCCCCACATATATAACCTGATCATTTCTATCTTTCATTAAGTAACAACCCGGCTCTAAAGGGACTACGTTTAATTTTTCTTTTATTTTCTTTTGATATTCCTCCAAAGGGCTCCTCCTTTCCATTATCAAATTAATTAATGAAAACAAAATAAAGCTGGAGCAATTACTCAATGTAATGCCCCAGTCTTTATTTATGTTAATCTTATAGATGTTTATCTAATACTTCTGCTAAGTTTTCTTTAGGTTGGAAACCTACAACTTTATCAACTGGTTCGCCATCTTTAAATACAATTAAAGTTGGGATACTCATTACTTCATATTTCGCTGCAGTTGATGGGTTTTCATCAACATCTAATTTTAAGATGTCAGCTTTACCATCATAGTCTCCTGCTAGTTCTTCTAAAACTGGTGCAATCATTTTACAAGGTCCACACCAAGTCGCCCAGAAATCAACTAATTTAACACCAGATTCAATTTTGCTATCAAAATCAGAATCAGTTACTTTTACGATTGCCATAATGCCAATCCTCCTTAATTTTCAATGATGAACAAATTATAACAGAGATTAATCACCTTTGCATTATAGATGCTCTTAACAAACATAGCGAGTTTAGAGCGACTTAACACATTAGTTATTATGGTAATGTGCGCCCTTGTCCTTTCGTTAAACTTTATACTTTAAGTTAAGCACTGTTATTAAATATTTTTAATACTGAGTTCTATAAAATCGTTCATTTAATTATTCAGATATAGTCACATTACTCATATCTAAAGGTTACTTGAGTTCTGCCACAGTGACACCAAATCCACCTTCACTAGGCATACCTCCCCTAAATTGTCTAACGCTTTTATGTTTTTTCAAATGTTGTTGAACACCTTTTTGAAGTGCCCCCGTACCTTTACCATGAATAATATAAACTTGTTCGTAATTGCTTAAAACCGCCTGATCAAGATATTGATCTAATTCATTTAAAGCTTCTTCGTAACGATATCCTCTTAAATCTAGTTCTGTTTTAATAGTTTGTCTATTTTGTCTTGTTACCATTTTTGTAGGTTTTTCTTTTTTCTTTTTCGTTTTTTCTAAATCTTCAATAGGTAATTTCATTTTAATGATTCCCATTTGTACAACTGCTTCTTCGTCACCTACAAGTTCAAGCACTTCACCTTTTTGACCGTAAGATAGAACTTTCACTTCATCTCCAGTATGAATCGTATCATACTTTTTCTTTTGAACATGTTGCTTAATTGATTTTACCTCATATTGATCATCAAGTTGTTTCTTTTTATCAATTAATTCATGTTCTTTTACCTCAGCGCCCTTATGATCTCTTAGATTTCTAAGTTCTTTAAGAATTTCGTCCGCTTCTTTAGTCGCAGATTTCACACGCTGATTAGCTTTTTCTTTAGCTTCATCCATCAATGATGTCTCATAATTTTGATACTGTTGGTATTGTTTAGACAAAGCATCGTGGGTTTGCTGTGCTTCCCTCACAAGTCGATCTAATTCTATACGTTGTTGATCAACACGTTTTGAATTTTGTTCTAATGATTCAATCATGGCATTGATCTCTTGCTCGTCTGTCCCTATCATTGTCTTAGCTTTATTAATGATGTTGAGACTTAGACCAAGTTTTTTCGATATATCAAAGGCATTAGATCTCCCTGGAACACCCATTAATAATTTATAAGTCGGGCTCAGTGTTTCAACGTCAAATTCAACGCTTGCATTCATGACACCTTCACGATTATAACTATAAGCTTTTAATTCAGGGTAATGTGTTGTTGCCATAACTAAAGACCCTAAACGGCGTACATAATCTAAGATACTCATTGCGAGTGCCGCACCTTCACTTGGATCTGTACCTGCGCCTAGTTCATCAAATAAAATGAGACTATTTTGATCTGCATCTTGTAATATTTCTACTATATTTTTCATGTGAGATGAAAATGTTGATAATGATTGTTCTATAGATTGTTCATCTCCAATATCACAATATACATTTTCAAAGATACTTAATTGACTTCCATCCAGTGTAGGAATTAACAATCCTGATTGTGCCATGACAATTATCAATCCTAGTGTTTTTAAAGTAACCGTCTTACCACCCGTGTTTGGTCCAGTAATTATGACTGTTTCTACATCGTCAATAAATTCAATTGTATTTGCTACAACAGTATCTTTGTCTAATAAAGGGTGAAATGCATTAGGTAAATATATAGTTCGATCCTCTTTAAATGTAGGTTTTGTCCCTTTTATAGTGCGCGCATAACGAGCTTTAGCAATTAAAAAATCAATTTGACCCATAACCGATTCAGCAATGAGTAATGCGTCAGCTTCCGCCGAAACAAATCCCGTCAATTCAGTCAATATACGTTCACGTTCAACTGCTTCATCATTACGCAAACGACTGATTTGATTATTCATCTCTACAACAGAATTCGGTTCAATATATAGTGTTTGTCCTGATGCCGATTGATCATGAACAATACCATTGAAATCTTGTCTATATTCAGCTTTCACCGGAATAACATTGCGATCATTTCTTACTGTTACAATTGCATCAGATAGTTTTTTTTGATTCCCTTGATTTTTCACTATTCTATCTAAATTTTGACGAATTCGTTGGTTTGTTCTTGAAATTTTACTTCTAATACTTTGTAAAGTATAACTTGCATGGTCAAATAAATCGTGTGCATCACATGTTTCATTAATTTCTTTAAATAAATCTGTAAGTATCGGTAGATGATTCATTTTATCATGCAGTATAGGATACTTAACCTCTTCATCTTCTTCTAGCATTTGATTGTAAAATGTTTTAAATTGATTTTGCACTTGAACTAGGCGTTTAATTCTGTTTAATTCTGCCACATTTAAAACGCCTCCTATGCTGGCCCTATGAACAAGTGGAGACACTTTTGCTAGACCACTTAAACTTGGTAATCGATGCTTGTTATAGATTTGTGAAATTTCGTCTGTTTCATTCATTTGAAATTCTACTGTATCAAAATTACTAGCGGGAGCCATCTCTTGTACTTTTTCACGACCTAGATCACTTATAGTTTCATCTGCCACAAATGATTTAATCTTTTCAAATTCCAAGACATCTAATGTTTTTTGTCTCATGCAATCCCTCTATTTCTTATATTTATTCGTTTCAACAAATGAGCGAAAGGCTTCCTTCGTCATTGTATTAATGACCCTCTCTTTATTGACAAATCCTTTTTGTGCAGTAGCAACACCATATTTCATGAAATCAAGATGATTTGTATGATGAGCATCCGTATTAATTGTTAACTTAACCTTTGGATATTTACGAACGATTTCTGCATTTAAATCTAAACGATGTGGATTTGCGTTAATCTCTAAAATTGTATTTGTTTCTTCGGCTAAATTCATTAACTTTTCAATATTAGCTTTATAACCTTTTCTACGTCCAATAATACGGCCGGTTGGATGAGCAATGTGACGCACATATGGATTTCTACATGCTGTTTCCAAACGTTTCATGATTTCGTCTTCAGATTGATTAAAGCTTTGATGAATAGCTGCGATAACATAATCAAGCTGTGCCAATACTTCGTCATCGTAATCTAATGTTCCATCAGGTAGAATGTCCATTTCTGTTCCTGAATATATATCTATTTCCTTATACTCTTCATTTAATTGCTTTATTTCTTCATTTTGTCTTAGCAGACGGTCGACTTGTAATCCATGAGCTACTTTTAAACTTTGTGAGTGATCTGTAATGACCATAAATTCATAACCTTTTGCAATATTTGCCTCAATCATTTCTTTAATCGAAAAGGCACCATCACTATATGTTGTGTGCATATGCAAATCTCCATTGATGTCACCTAATTGAATGATTTGACTCAGATCTTTATCAAACTCACTACCGTCTTCACGCATGGCAGGCGCAATCCAATCTACACCAAAATGATGATAGATCGCTTCTTCACTTTGTAATTGTAATAGCTTACCATCTTGTTGTTCGATACCATACTCACTAACCTTTTCGTCACGTGCTTTTGCTAATTGTCTTATTCTAATATTATGATCCTTCGAACCGGTGAAGTGTTGTAAAGTATGGTAAAAAGCAGCAGGTTCTATCAATCTAAAATCAACACCAATCGTCTCATCATCATAAGCTAATTCCAGAGAAATTTTAGTATCCCCAACAGCAACATCTTTGACTTTATTCGGAATACGGAGTAATTGTTGTTGAACTTTTTTAGGCTCTGATGTACTAATTATGAAATCTAAATCTTTACTCATTTCCTTATATCTTCTAAAACTACCAGCAGTTGAATATTGTTTAACTCCTTCTAGCTGTTCAATAAATTTTACAATTTCTTGGTTGAGACCTCTCATTAGCTCTATAGGATAACGATCCTTTTTAGCACCTATCGCCTTCACTGCTTCTAAAATGTTTTGCTCTGTCTTTTTTGCAAAACCGTTTAAAGCACTGACTTTACCTTCTTCACAGGCTTTTTGAAGTGTTTCTTTATCAGTAATTTGAAGTTCTTGATATAGTTTTGCTATTTTTTTACTGCCTAATCCCTGTATTTTCAACAGTGGCACTAACCCTTCAGGTACTTCATCTTGAAGTGCTTGAAGAGTCGATGATTGACCTTTTGTTTTAAATTCATTAATAACTTCTCCTACGCCTTTTCCAATGCCTTTAAGTTCTTTTACATCATCAATCTCTTCTAATGTACGCTCATCAACCTCTAAACTTTGTGCAGCTTTTCTATAGGCTGAAACTTTAAATGTATTTTCTCCTTTTAGCTCCATATATATAGCTATTTTTTCTAATAATTGAATTACATCTTTTTTTGTCATCAATATCACTCCATAAAAAGAAGACCAGGACATAACATTAACGTTCGAACTTGTCCTGACCTCATGTCATTACTTTATAAATTTAAAATAAATTGTGATAAATAAAGAATTTGTTCAATCACAACTCGACTTAATAGCGATTGAGATAATTGGTACTGTATAAATGAATGCGGATATAGCGATAATAAATAAAGTCCAATTTGTAAATATATAAAAACCGCTATGATACTCAAAACGACACTCGATATCCGACTTACTAAATGTATCTTTTTATACGTTATTATATTATCAAATGTAACAACAACTAGATACAAAATAAGCTTACACATACCAAATATTATAATAAATGCTATCACTTTTTCAAATCTGTATTGCAAATGATCATAAGGTATAGTATAGACCATATCAAACGCCACTGTTTTAGGAAATGGCACAAAAACAACTAAACGTTGCGCAATAGATTGATAATATTGTGACGCAATAAATAAAGATACAATTGAAGAAGCAAAATGCAATATCGATAACCAAATACCTCTACGAAACCCTATCACTATAAAGTAACAAATAATAATAAGAACAAATATATCAATGAGCATTTATTCATCTCTTTGTTTTAATTGATTTATTTCTTGCTGTAATCGTCTGTTCTCTTCTTCTAAAATAACTTTCTCATGCATAATATTCACAGATGTTAAAATCGCTTTTCGAGTTGTATCTAAACCTGCTGATTTTTGACCTAATTCTTGCATTTTTTCATCAACAAGATGTGCTACATAACGAATATGTTCAGGGCTATCTTCGCCAATGATTGTGAAATGTTGATCATTAATCGTAACATTTATTCTATTTTTAAATTCACCCATACTAATTTCTCCTGACCTTGGATTAAAATGATTTTAACTTAAACAATTATTCAAATTCCAATTTATTAAATTGTAAATTGTAGTATTTTACATAATTTTACTTATCATCAAATATTATACATGAGTGTAAATACCAATGTAAACGTCTGTTATTAAAAGATAATACAGATGACATATTCAACAATATCATTTAAGACTATCTTCAATATTAAAATTTGATAAAATATAAAAGAGTACAAAAAAGAGAGGATTCAATTAATGGGAAATGTAGTATACAAACTCACGTCAAAAGAAATTCAATCATTGATGGCTCAAACTACTTTTGAGACGACGAAGTTGCCTCAAGGTATGAAAGCTCGTACGAGATATCAAAATACTGTTATCAATATCTATAGTTCTGGCAAAGTAATGTTTCAAGGTAAGAATGCTGAGCAAGTAGCGAGTCAATTGCTACCAGATAAGCAATCAACAACTGGCAAACATACATCATCAAATACAACTAGTATTCAATATAATCATTTTCATTGTATTGGTAGCGATGAAGCAGGCAGTGGCGACTATTTTGGTCCATTGACTGTGTGTGCAGCTTATGTGAGCCAATCACATATCAAAATCTTAAAAGAACTTGGTGTAGATGATTCAAAAAAACTAAACGATACTAAAATCGTCGATCTTGCAGAACAGCTCATTACCTTTATCCCGCATTCTTTATTAACATTAGATAATGTTAAGTATAACGAACGACAAAGTCTAGGATGGTCTCAAGTTAAAATGAAAGCTGTCTTACATAATGAGGCTATCAAAAATGTGATTCAAAAAATTGAGCAAGATCAACTGGATTATATTGTTATTGATCAATTTGCAAAACGAGAAGTTTATCAACATTACGCATTATCAGCATTACCTTTTCCTGACAAAACAAAATTTGAAACAAAAGGTGAGTCTAAATCACTAGCAATCGCGACAGCAAGCATTATTTCTCGCTATGCATTTGTTAAACACATGGACCACATCTCTAAAAAACTACATATGGAAATCCCAAAAGGCGCAAGTAATAAAGTAGATTTAATTGCCGCTAAAGTCATTCAAAAATATGATATTCAACAACTTGATACTATTTCAAAAAAACATTTTAAAAACAGAGATAAAGCAATTCATCTAATAAATCAAAAATACAATAAATAAAAGGACTTACGCACTAGTATTTATTACTAATGCGTAAGTCCTTTATGATAATTATCTAATAATAGCACCATGCTTTTTAAGTGCTTCTAAAATTTTATCATGCACAGCATTTACACGTTCATCGGTAAGTGTGTTTTCTGTATCTAGATAACTAAGTCTAATTGCAATAGATTTTTTCCCTTTTTCTAAATGTTCACCCTCGTATACATCAAATACGAGTGTATCATTTAAAATATCTTCACCATTCTCATGAATAATGGATAACAATTCAGAAGAAGTAACTTCATGATTAACTTCTAATGCAATATCACGTGTTACACCTGGAAATCTAGGTATAGGCTCATAATTAATATATCCTACAGAAACTTCCATCATTGCATCATAATTAAGTTCAAATACATACGTGCGCTTTAAATCATTGTTAGCAGCCAACGTAGGGTGTAGCTCACCTATGAAGCCAATATCTTTACCATTAAGTGACACAATTGCTGTTCTTCCTGGATGTAACCCATCTATTTGACCAGCTCTAAAATCGAATTGAAGATTAAGCTTTTCAGCAACACGTTCAACAATACCCTTAGTTAAATAGAAATCAACGGGCTCTTTCTTGCCTTGCCATTTGTTATTAACAAAGTCTCCAGTTAATATACCGCTCAAGTATTCTACTTCATCTGGTAACTCACCTTCACCGTTACCAAAGAAGACACGTCCGATTTCATATAACTTAACATTTGTATTTTTACGAGCAACATTGTATGATACTGCATCAATTAAATGCGGCAATAAACTTTGACGTAATGTGGAATGTGCTTCACTCATAGGCATAAGTAATTCAATTGTAGAACGATTTTGTAATGCAAAATCTGTAGCATGATTTTTTGATACCAATGAATAAGTAATAGCTTGGTCTAGCCCAGCGCCCTCAAGTGTTTCTTTAACAGTACGCGTTTTAAACTGTCGATCTGTTAGTTCTCCACTTGTAACATCTTTAAATACAGGTAGCGTTGATGGTATGTCATCGTATCCATATATACGCGCTACTTCTTCTATTAAATCTTCTTTAATAGAAATATCTTTACGTCTTGATGGAACATTCACGATAATGTCACCATTTTTATTTTCAGTTTTAAATCCTAATTGCTCAAAAATATCAATGATTTCTTCATCAGTTAAATTAAAACCAATTGTACGGTTAACTTTGTCAGCAGTGATTTTTATTGGAGTCACAAATGATCCTAAATCTCCATATGAAATTCGATCTTTTAAAACTGTTGCTGAAGCATATGTTTCAAGTAAATAACAAGCTCTGTCTACAGCTTCATCGACGAATTCAGTTGCAATCCCCTTTTCAAATCGACTCGATGATTCGCTTCTTAAATTTAAACGGCGTGATGTATGTCGAATAGATACAGGATCAAAGATAGCCCCTTCTACTACAACATGTCGTGTTTGTTCAGTGACTTCAGAGAAATCTCCTCCCATAACACCTCCTAATGCTATAGGGTCTTTCCCATTTGTAATGACAATGTCAGTATCTAACAATCGACGTTCTTCACCATCTAAAGTTCTCATTGTCTCATCTTTTTTAGCCTGTCTAACTTCAATAGATTGCGAACCAATTTGCTCTTGATCAAACATGTGTAGAGGTTGGCCATATTCTAAAAGTACATAATTGGAAATATCTACCACATTATTAATTGGACGTATTCCCGCTTTAATTAATCGGAACTGCATCCATACTGGAGAAGGACCAATAGTCACGTCATGAACAACACGTGCACTATAGTAAGGTACTTTATCTTCGTTTTTAACTTCTATTGTTAGTTCATCTTTAGCAGACTCTTGACTTTCATTGCTTGTTAACTGAGGTTTATTCATTTTAGTTTGATATAAAGCTGCGACTTCATACGCAGTACCTATCATACTTAATGCATCAGCACGATTAGGTGTTAAATCAAATTCCATCACTTGGTCATTAAGATATAGTGCTTCTAGCGCATCTGTTCCAGGTTTTACTGCTTCTGGAAATACATATATACCTGATTCATAATTTTTAGGAGTTACATGACTTGAAATACCTATTTCTTGTAATGAGCAAATCATACCTTCAGAGCGTTCGCCACGTAATTTGGCACGTTTAATTTTAACTCCACCAGGTAAACGACCACCAACTTTAGCAACAATCACATGTTGCCCTTCATCTACATTTGGTGCACCACAAACAATTTGAACTGGTTCTTCTTCACCTAAGTCTACTTGACAAATATTTAATTTATCAGCATTGGGATGTGGCGTCTTCGACAAGACATGTCCAACTACTAATTTTTTTATATCTTTTGTATAGTCAATAATATCATCGACTTCAATTCCAGTTCTTGTAATTCTCTCTGCTAACGCTTGAACTGACTGGTCAACATTCACATAATCTTTTAGCCATTCGTTTGAAATTAACATTATTGTTCACCTCTATCTTCTACAGCTTTAAATTGATCTAAGAAACGGACATCATTGGTATAAAAGTGACGAATATCTTCAATACCATACTTTAACATTGCAATTCGATCTGGTCCCATACCAAATGCGAAGCCAGAATATTCCTTAGAATCGAATCCGGCCATTTCTAATACATTTGGGTGAACCATGCCTGCTCCTAAAATTTCAATCCAACCTGTGTGTTTACAAACATTACAACCCTGTCCTTTACATTTGAAACATGATACATCTACTTCAACTGATGGTTCAGTAAACGGGAAATAACTTGGGCGTAAACGAATCTCACGATCTGCACCGAATAATTTTTTGGCAACTAACTCTAAAGTCCCTTTTAAATCGCTCATTTTAATATTTTTATCAACTACTAAACCTTCAATTTGTGTAAATTGGTGGCTATGCGTTGCATCATCTGAGTCACGTCGATAAACTTTACCAGGACAAATAATTTTGACTGGTCCTTGTCCTTTACGTTTTTCCATAGTACGTGCTTGTACTGGTGAAGTATGTGTACGCATTAAAATTTCTTCTGTGATATAAAAGCTATCTTGCATATCACGTGCTGGATGCGATTTAGGTAAATTTAAAGCTTCAAAATTATAGTAATCTTGTTCAACTTCATAACCATCAACAATTTCATAACCTAACCCTAAGAACAAGTCTTCAATCTCTTCAACTGTACGTGTTAAAGGATGCTTTGATCCTATTTCAATATGACGACTTGGCAATGTGACATCAATTGTTTCTTCAGAAAGCTGTTGATTTAATTTCTCTTCTTTGATTAGCTTTTGTCTTTCATCTAATTCACTCTGAATAGTTTGTCTTAATTCATTTACCTTTTGACCGTACGCTGGTTTTTCTTCATTAGGTAAATCTTTCATATTTTTCATTAAGGCGCTAACAGAACCTTTTTTACCTAAATATTTCACCTTTACTTCTTGTAACGCTTGCGCATCATTTGCTTCATTAATATCAACTAAAGCTTGTTGCTTCAACTCAGACATTAGATCATTTTGAGTCATGACTGAATTCCTCCTTATATAGTCCCTTCAATTATTTACAAATCAATACCGCCACTTGTTAATAACAAAAAAGCTTTCATCCCCTGTTCAAAAGGGACGAAAGCTTTCCGTGGTACCACCCAAATTTATGCATGCGCATACACTTGTAAATCTATTGATAACGGAATGACTATTCCGACTTAAATTTCTTTAAGTTACCAAAAAGATGAAAAAATTATTACAAGTTGGAATGACTTTCAGTCTCGATCATTCTCCCTTTTCAACTTTCTAAATAATTTATGTCTTTTTATAGGTTATTATTAATATGTTAAAGCGATAGTAATTTTGAAATTTCATTCATTATTATAGTCGATGATAACATCAAAGGTCAACCTTTCAGCTGATACATTAAGATACTTCCAGCAATAGCTACATTTAAACTCTCAGCTTTGCCATAAATAGGAATAGTAAGATTTTGCGTTGTTTCTTTTAATAAATCTGGGTTGACACCCTCTCCTTCATTACCTAATACAAGCGCAAAATTGGCTTGTGCTTCAACATCATTGAAGCTCACTGCGTTTTCAAGTGCCGTACCATACACTGGACCATTAAATTGATGAATATAATTATAGATGTCATCAAAAATGACTGGTATATGAAAAATACTTCCTTGACTAGCACGTATCACCTTATCTTGAAAAGGGTCAGCCGTCCCCTTCTCCATAACTATCAAATCTAATCCAGCAGCATCAGCTGTCCTAATTAAAGTTCCTAGATTACCAGGATCTTGAATACGGTCAATTAATAACACTTGTTTGGCTTGTGTCTTATCATAAGTTGGTTTTTTTATAATGGCAAAGAAACCTTGCGGTGTAACAGTTCCAGAAAGTGCTTCAGCAACTTTTAGATTAATTTGATACACTTCTTTCGCATAATCAACTATTGAAGATGACATTCTATCGGGATCAACGATAAACAATTGTATTACTTCAATTTGACTTTGATAAGCTTCTTCTATGAGATGAATCCCCTCTATTAAAGCAAGACCTGTTTTATCTCTTTCACGTTTCTTTTTTAATTTATTCGCATTTTTTATTTTACTATTTTGAGCAGAAGTAATTTGTTCCATTAAAATATGTCTCCATCTTCAAAAGTTTATAATTCTATTGTAAGTGAATATGTATCATTTTCAAAGTCAATAATAATGTATTCTTTAAAATTGATATGTCCCTTGAAAATCAATCAATTTTGTAGTTCTTTCATTTAAGCGATTTTAATTTTAACACGTATGATGATTGTTTTGAAAACAGAAAAAATATTCAATAATTATTTTATATAGTTGTTTGAAGTTAGAAAAATATGTTAATATATTGACATCTAATACAAACTTAGATAGATTTATTTCAATCTAGTTTCAAAAATCTCAAACGCAACTGAGACAACTACATTCAAAGGAGAGATTACATTATGAAAAAATCTAGTAAATTTTCAAAAGATTTCCCTACTAGAAAAAATCATTACGCAATTAGAAAATTCACAGTGGGCACTGCTTCGATTATCGTAGGATCATTCTTATTTTTCGGACAAACACAAGCTCATGCTGAAGAATTCGAAAGAGTAACTACTGGTACAGTTGACACAGGTGGACAGCCTGCTAGAGCAGATCAAGGACAAGAAGGACCACAAGCAGGCGCGGATACGCACAATACAGCAAGTCAACCTGGTGCTACAGGTCAAGATGCACCAAATGAAAATCATGCTGGTGACCAAAATGCTGCAGTTACACTTCCGGCTGATCAAGAAAATAATGCACCTCAAGCTGGTGCTGGTACTCCTGGTGCTGAGAATACACCACAAGCTGGTGGTGAAAATCATAATCAAGATAATGCAGTAACTGCAGCTGGTACTAGTGGGGAACAAAATGGTGGTAAACCAGCTACGTCAACGACTGGTCAAGATGCCGCGCAACCCAATGGACCTCAAGGTACTTCAGTAGCTCAACCTAGTAATGATGCTTCTAGTCAAGGTCATGATACACCTCAAGCTGATGCTGGTACTCATAATACAGAAGGCCAACCTGCTGTAACTACTGGTGAACAAGCTGGTGGTAAACCTGCTGCAACGAAACCTGAAGGTGCCGATACAGAAACTGCGCCAGTGCCTAATACTGCTGATGAAAATCACGCTCAACCTTCACCACAATCAGGAGGTACTACAGCAACACAAGCTGGACAAGTAAAACCGTCTGGAGATTCTACGCCTACCGGTAAGCCAAACACAGCAGACGATCAAGGTACACAAATTAAACCTACAAGTAACCAAGGTACTACAGCAACAACTGGTGAAACTGGAAATCAAAAACCAAGTGGTCAAACAGGTAATACTGAGAACACACCTAATAATGGTACGCAAGTAAAGCCTAATAATAACCCAGCTGTGACTGGTACTCCAAATGCTAATGAAGAACAAACTGGTCAACCTAATGCAACAGTAACACCAGGACAAGGTAATGACGAGATTAACGGAGCTACTAAACCTGGAGAAGTGTCCCCGAAACCTGAAGAAAACAATCCAGCTGTGACTGAACCTGGTACAACTGCACCTGGGAATACTAATCAAGGCACTCAAGTGAAACCTAATCCAGATCAAAATAATAACCCAACTACTGG
>NZ_KV838687.1:0-8650 GCF_001838765.1 Staphylococcus sp. HMSC34G04 | reverse complement strand
TTGCCTTTAGTTTAATGATTGGTTGCCTTTAACATTTCAAATCCGTTGTCACTCTAGGACTCATTTGAGTCCTAAAAAGGTTTTAAAAAAGATTTATAAAAAGATATTAAAAAGTTCGGGGCAATTTGCCCCTCACAAATTCAAAAGACAAAAAGGAAACCAACCACATTTGTGGTTGGTTTTTATTATTAAAAACAATAAGTAATATAACTTTGATGCATTATTCCAATTGCTTTATTGACATTGAGCCTCTGAACCCTTAATAAACCTTAAAACTGTCGACTCGTCGGTTTCATAGCTCACGCTATACCGACATTCGTCGAAACAGTTTAATTAAGGGTTCTTCTCAATGCTCAATAAATTTTCTCGGCATAATAGCGATAACTTATTTTTTATTTTTATCTAAATTTGTTCCAATGACTAAACCAATCGCAGCACCAAAACCTGCACCTAGAGGTCCTAAGAAAACAAATAAAACACTAGCTAAAATGATCATTTGTGCTAAAGTATTAGAATTATCTTTTAACCATCTACGCATAACCAATCTCTCTTTTTAATAAAACACATTATAAGGTAATTTTAAGCTTTATATAACGCTTTCACAATAAAACCTAGGTTTCGGTTAGATATTGTTATTAAATGCTCTTATACGCTCTTAAAATGGCATATATAAGCATGCCAAAGAATACATAAGGGACTAGGTAAAAAATAACAATCAGATAACGCCATGCTGAATGACCTGTTTTGAGTATATGATTGATCCATTCGTAAAAATGATGGACACCTAATAAGTCGCCTAAGGGACTTAATACCATAAAAGCGATCATGACTAAAGCGACAATGAAAAACATCGCTGTGATGCCTTTCGTTAACTTGTTTAAGGCTTGATCGTATTGTTGAATCGCTGTTTCGTTAGCTTTCATACGTTCATCAATCATTCTTTTATAGTCATTATTTTCTTTTGCGAGTGTTTCTTTTTGATTTTTACATTCTGTGAGTAGGTCAGTCGTTTCTTGTTTAACATTACTTAATTCTTCTTGTATAGCTGATTGAAAATCTTGTTTTAAATTGTCAGTATCAATGCGTTGAATATAGTGTTTCGCTGTACTGATAAATCGTTTTTCGGTTTTTTGCGTTGCTTGATTAAAGTTCGAGGCCGTGGTCTCGATCGTCGTTAATAATTGTTCGTGACGCTTGTTTCGCTCGTTCTCTCTCTTCTCGATCTCTTCGAGCCTTTTCATCAGCAAGTCTTGCTGATTCTGCAGCTTGTCGGCTACGCTCAAGCTCATTTGTGTCTTGGGCGAATTGGTCCCAATCTGATTGAGTGACGCCTGTATCTCGTTCAGTTGCTTCATCACGGTTTGAAGTTGGTCGTTTGAGCTGGCATTCGGTGTCTGAGTCTCGTTCTGTTTGTTGTTGGCGTTGTATTTGTCTTTCAAAGCCATCTTCGATACCTCCTTTATTGTAATCTTCGCCGAGTTTACGTCCACGCACCTTTTTATCTTCGGCTAAGTGTCGATAGGTAATGCTTTTGGGTGTGACACGTTCAATTTCAATACCATGTTGGTTTAAATGATCTTTGAATTCATCCATATTGGTGGCTTGTGATTGGTCTATCGCCTCTCTAATCTCATCTTTCCATGAATATTGGGCTGTTGATTTCGTATTAGGGTCAGCAATCGCTTTTTCTGTCTGCGTATAACGTAAGCGTGCTGTGTCCTTTTCTGGCACGCTTAAACCATGTTCCAGGCAAACCTCGTCATTGAAATCTCTGACATTACGTAAGGCTTGTTTATTATTATTAAATTTCTTACCTGTTTCGAGGTCAATTGAATTGATTACAATATGATTGTGTACATGGTCTGTATCGGCATGCGTATAGACCGCTACTTGATGATTCGGTGCGAGCTTTTCAGCGAGTGCTAAGCCTAATTGATTACATTGTTCGGGCGTGACTTCGCCAGGTTTAAACGATTGGATTATGACATGTCCTTGATTGCCATCGGTTTTACCATATAATTCACGTGAAGCTTTAAAACTCGATTTCGCATAGTCGACATCACAATTTAAGCCGCTTTTTTCAACGGCTCGTTTCTCAGCATAATTAATGGCCCGTGATGTTGATTTGGTGGAACTTAATTTAGTTGTTGCCATTGGTATCACGCTTTTTTTGTTTAGGAATAAAATGATCAATTAAAAGGCCACCGAAAGCACAAAATAAGAAACAGATGGTGATAAACCACCATTGTTTTAGGAATGAAAAATTAAAAAATAAAGTTAAAATCATTAAAGATATAACAGTTAAAATCCAAATGCTAAATAGCAATCTTCTTAATTTAGTTTGTTCCATACCTCATCTAACCTTTCACGTAATTCGCTGATATTACGTTCTAATGCTTTATAGTTCGGTGCTTCATGTTGGTGTTGGTTGCAATATTTTGCAATCTGATTGGCATTAGCACCTAATCTACTTAAATCTTTGGCTATCGATTGTCGCGTTGTTTTATCTAATTTAGGTGCGACCAATCGAGATCCCTGTGCCTTTTTCTTAACGAAAGAAGGCACACTCATATTTAAAGTTTCAGCTGACTGTTTCAACTTTAAATATTCGGATTCGCTCACACGAAAACTAATTTGTTTCGGCTCCTTACGGTTGGGTTTATGGTTTTGCCCAACAGTTTCATCGCTAGCCACAAATGTGTTTTGTTCGCTCATACATCCCACCACGCTTTCTACGAAAGATAACTCCTTAATATAATTTTACTTTACAGGGTAAAGCAAAATTAATCAAGTCGTTAAGTGGTTTGGCAAGCATTGGCTTTGCTAGCCACTAACGTGGTAGAGACGCCAGCTTGTTGGGGATAATCCCCAAGCCCCTTATGATTTTTTCTGACGAAAAAATAGTGGCTAATTGATAGCCACTATTAATAAATAAAAAGAAGTATTATTTGTTATAAATATATTAATTAGGTTCATATTTAGTCTTTAATATTTTTAATAAAAAAGGTAATAATGCTAAAAAGAGTGTTATTGATGCAAATAACCATGCATGACTTGACCCTTCTATGAGTTTATCTGAATTTGATGAATTACTGATAAATAATGAAGTAACTGCTGTATAAAAAGCAATACCTATATTTTGAACCATTCTTTGTGTAGCTCCAGCAGTACCTTGCATATCTTGAGATACAGTTCCCATTATTGCTGAAGTATTAGACGGTAGGAAAAAACCTCCTCCTATACCATATATTAGTAATAATAAGCTTATTGTCACTGGATTTAATATATATTGTAATAATCCTAGGCTTGTATATGCCACAATCATAATAATTAGTCCTGTAGTCATTAATACAATATTGCCAATGCGAGAAATTAATTTACCAGATATTTTTGAAGTAAGTACTAATCCTAAAGGAGAAGTAAGGTTAACTAATCCTATTTGCCAAGATGAAAGATGATTAATCTTTTCTAAAATATATGGAGGAATTATAAAACCTAAAGATGTTGTACCTCCAAATACAAATATTGCAAATATTGGAGATGAAAATGATACATTCTTGAATAAACGTAAATCGATGATAGGATGATTTGTTTTTAACTCCCATATAATAAATAGGCAAAAAGAAACAATAAAGATTAGGAAATTGCCATATACTGATATATTAAAAATTGAGTGATAAGACCAAGATGTTAAACTTATTAATAAACAAAAGATAGATAGAAATAATAATGAATTTCCACGTATATCTAAATGGATAGACGTACTTTTTTGCTCTTTAATATATCTTTTTAAAAATAAACAGCCGATTAAACCGATAAATATAAAGGGAATATTGATCCAAAATATCCATCTCCAATTACCTACAGATATTAAAAGACCTCCAATACTTGGACCTAAAACAGGACCTATTCCTAATAGAATACTTAACGTTCCTAACGCAGAACCTTGTCTATTTTCAGGAATGGTTGTAGTAATAATAGCCGTAGCAGTTCCTTGTAACATTGCTGCACCTATACCTTGTAAACCACGAAAAACGATTAATTGTATGACGTTGTTTGAAAAACCGCATAAAATAGAAGCTATTAAAAAAATAGTTAATCCTAAACTATATATATTTAAACGACTGTATTTATCGCTTAGTCTCCCAAATATTATAATTGTGCCTGTTAATAATAAAGTATATAGTGTGACACTCCAAGTAATAAAAGAAGTATCAACATTAAAAGATTTAGATAAAGTGGGTAATGCGACATTGATAATTCCGCTATCAAGGGTGGATAAAAACATTCCTATTCCTGCTGTAAAAACAACTAAATGATCGAAATACTTAGAAGAATTCATCTATAATACCTCCTCATTTAACTAATTTAATCATACCCATATAATATTTCGCTTAACACCGAAATATTATATGGGTATGATTAAATTGTACTAACAGAAAGGGTGTATTATATGTATGAAAATTTTTCTGATAATATCCTCCTTATTGGACATAAGACACGTTTAACTATGTTAATTGAATTATCTAGTGGCATAGCTCTTCCAGCTGGAGAATTAGCTAAATTAGCTGGTGTAAAACCTCAAACAGCTAGTGAACATCTTTCAAAACTAGTAGAAGCTAATTTTATTTCAGTTAATACATGGGGACGACATCGCTATTATAAAATTGATAATGACAAAGTCATTGATGCAATCAATGCTTTATCTGTTATATCTCCTCCTATGAATAGCAAATCGTTAAAAGAAACAACAAAAAAAGAAAAGTTGTCGTATATACGCACTTGTTATGGTCATATTGCTGGGAAAATAGGGGTTAAATTTACTGAAGCTTTATTAGAAAATGATTATCTTAAAGAAAAAGAAGAATGTTATAAATTGACTCAAAATGGAAAAAATTGGTTAAAAAAAATTGGAATGGAAACAGAAAAAAGCATGTATTCTAAATCTATTCCAAAGCATATAGATTGGACTGAAAGAAAAAATCATATGGCAGGACCGGTTGCATTACAAATAACTGAAAAAATGATCGAATTATCTTGGATAGAGAATAGTGAAATTAATCGATGTCTTAATTTAACCAAAAAAGGAAAAAGTGCTTTCAAGACATATCTAAATATGAACATCCCATAATAAAAAAGCGAAATATTTTGACAAATAAAGCGCTTTTATGATTATGTACTTATTGAAAGTGTATTAAACCACTTATATTTTAATTTTTTCTGTGTCGAGTGATGTAGTTGTTATAAATTATTATATTTTGGAGGTTCATAATGAATTCTAAAGTGATTAAATATACTGCAGATTTTGATGAAAAACGATATTGGGAAAGAGTTAAGCGAAATTTAGGTTGGTTAGGAAATACTGATGAAGAAGCCGAAAAGCGTCAAAATAAAATTAGTGAAGTGGTAATAGGCATTGCCGGTTGTGGTGGTATAGGTGGTGCTGTAGCCGAAAGATTAGTAAGATTAGGAGTTCGTCATATAAAAGTAGCAGATCCAGATTATTTTGAGCTTTCTAATATTAATAGACAATTTGGTGCATCTTTGGATAATCTTGGAAGAAATAAGGCAGAAGTAGTTGGAGAATCTATATTTAATATTTCAAGAGATGTAAATGTTGATGTTTATCCTGAAGGTATTAATAATAATACTGCTGATGATTTTGTAGAAGGTTGTGATTATGTTTTAGATAAAATTGAATTATTTGAATTAGAAGCTCGCTATGCATTACATAGAGCTTTTCAAAAGAATGAAAGATGTAAATTTATGTTAACTGTGCCAGTATTTGGTCATAGAGCTTTCTTCTTTAAATGGACTAAAGATTCAATGTCAGCTGAAGATTATTTTGATATCAAGCCAGGTTCAGAGCTAGATGAAAAAAATACAAGAAAAATAGTTTATTCTCTTTTTCCAGAATACCCTCAATTTCCATCCAAAGAAAGATTAGATGATTGGTTAATTAATAATAAAGAATGCCCTATCTTTGCTGGATGTCCCCCTTTAGCTCAAGGTCTTTTAGTAGAAAGATTGAGTTTTGAAATAACTGGTCTGAAAGATATTCCAGAATATAAAGAATTACCGTCAACTCCAAGTTATTCTATGTTTGATTCAGCCTCTTGGGAAACAAAAATTGTAGAAAGAGAGGAAAATAAAATTGATTAATAACTTATTATCGATGAAGAATGTGAATCTTACTGATATTAATACTATTTTTGAAAAAGCAGATTATTATGAAAAAGCTTTAAAAAATGGAAAAGTAATTAAGGATTTAGAAGGTAAAATTCTTGCTACGCTTTTTTATCAACCAAGTACCAGAACTAGAATGAGTTTTACAAGTGCCATGTATCGATTAGGTGGACAAGTCATAGATATGGGTGGACCTAAAGTAGCACGCACTGATGATTATTTTGACGAGAGTATGTCAGATACTATTAAATATATTGAACAGTATTCAGACATCATGGTTATGCGTCATTTTCAAAATTATACTGTTGAAAAAGCATCGAAGATCACCCATATTCCTATGATTAATGCCGGAGATGGAACAAATGAGCACCCTACGCAAGCTTTATTAGATTTATATACGATGACAAAAGAATTAAATGGTTTAGAAGATAAAGTTATAGGAATAGGTGGAGATATTAATTGTAGAGTGATTCGTTCTATTGTTATAGGTCTAGAAAAATTTGATATTAAGAAAATTATATTTCTATTGCCAAATGGAGAAGAATTAAATAGCGATATTTTAAATTTATTAAAAAACACTGATTATTCTATAGTCCATAATGTAGAAAGAGTATTAGAGCAAGCAGATATATTAGATATCATACCATTTGAACTTCCAGATTTTAATTCTGCTTATTCAGAAAAAGTTGATGAAAAATCATCATTAGAAAATAATTTGATAGTATCTAAAGAAAAGTTTAATGATAAGAATAGAATCCCTATTCTAAGTCCTGGACCAAGAGAAGCTGAACTTTCTTCAGATACAGACGACATGGATAATGTGATATTTACTAAACAAGCATATAATGGTTTATTAATAAGAATGTCTCTTTTATATTATTTTTTACACTGATTAATAGCTATTTATAAAATGAATACGCTATACAAAAGCACTACCCATAATACGTAATTATGTTAACTAATCACAAAGGCACAAACACTGATATGACGGTGTTTGTGCCTTTGTGTCCGGATTATCGATTATACAACTTTTATACAGTCCCACAACCACACGTTTTCATGCATTTTCATCAATAACACTTTTGTATCTTTATTCAGTTATCAATGTCTAAGTGTTGCATACTGTATGCGTGCATACATATCATGTGAACTCGTGCAGTATAGAGAAATTTTGTTATACTAAAAAAGCACTTCCTGTGCAGAAGGGAGGTGTCACATACAATGATAATCTTGCTATTTGTATTAGATAAGCTCATTTTTCCAATTATTGTTGGGTATGTTCTTTATCTATTACAACAAGAACATAAGTAAAAAGAAACCCCCAGCCGGCACGCTGGGGGTTTTCACATACAATGATATATCTGCTATTTGTTACTTTCAGTATATCCTTTCTTATGCTTTTTGTAAAACAATCTCGTTGTATATGGTTGTTTTTCGTTATTTTTCTCTATTCTTCCCAATCCACTTTAAGTTGTTTTAAAAAGGCTTCTCGTTCTTTCTCTAATTCTGGATCATACTCATTTTTTGTTTGTTTTTCATATGTGCGTTCTTCTAACCATTTCGGCGTTTTTTCACGACTTATATATTGTCGTGACTTACCTATATTTACCATTTTTGGCTGTCGTTTATTGTGAATACGTTTCTCAGCGTCAAATGTAAACTCTAGCCATTCAATTTTACGTCCTTTTTTCGCTTTTATTTTATTGATATTAAGGTTATTAAAAATAAAGCCTAATTCTTTAATGATAGGGGCTAATACTTTTTGATTAATATTTGTCATACGGTAACTATTAGGAATGTCTAGCCGTTCTCTAAAATCATCAATTTTAATTTTTACATAGCCAGTATGTTTATACTGTTTAAGTATTCTGAACATATGCTTAGAATATGTAGATTTAAGGTGTGTCATTTCTCGAAGTTCAAATTTAGTGAAGTTACTAGTTAATGAATTAATAATATGTTCTAAATCTGGATTAACACCAATAGCCACATACTCTTTATCTTTATAAATTTCTACTTTAGTAAAAAGAATAAATTTTCTAATAACATTCTCAGTTTCTTCTCTATATGTTAAAGAGAAGACTTTGTCATAGAATTTTTCTAAATCTTGAATAAAAAGCTTTTTATCATGACTATAGTAATTACTTAATTCTTTTAATTCTTCAAATGGCACATTAACAGTCAAATTGCCTTTATCTTTTAATTTATTACACAAAGTAAAAAATAGATTAACTTCGGTATTATTAAATTTTCTCAATGGAACTAAATTCATATCATTTTTATATACTACTGTTTCTCCACTCAACTAACTCCACTCCAATCTAAAAGAAACCTTTATAGAATAAAGGTTTCTTTTAACTTTAATTATAAATACTTATAATTGCTAGTTTATAAACAATAATAACATAAAAAAACCTAATATAAAAAAAGTTCCTTTAGTTTAATGATTGGTTGCCTTTAGTTT
>NZ_KV838686.1:0-911 GCF_001838765.1 Staphylococcus sp. HMSC34G04 | reverse complement strand
CACTTATCCAAGAACTTTATGTCCCGGACTCTTTTGTCTATATTTTTTCTGATTAACGTTGATTTTATATGTATTTATTTAGCAATAAAATTAAAATTTACTTTGCTTTGTAATCAAAAGAAAACTAAGCAAATTTTACATTGCTTAGTCTTTCTTCACTTCATTTTACTCTTCTTCTTGTTCTTTAATGAACTGTTCTATTTCTTTAATTTCTTCTTTTGCGTAATCTAATTCGGGAATAATGCCGAATTTTTTATATTTATAATAGTTAAATCTGGCTATCTGTCCAAATTCAGAATTTTTCCAATCGATATACCCAAATGACACATTCAATTTCCCATCATTACTAAAATTAAATTCACAAGAAGACCATGGATTTTGTTCATATTGAATAAATTCTTTCCTTAACTTTTTAAATAACTTATGTACATTTATAAGTAACTCCATATAAATATCATTAGATACATTGTATTGTTCTGGAATATCTCCACAATAAAACAATGCTTGTTCATTAGGCTTACGATAAAAGAAAAACACTTCACTACCTTCATCATTTACATATGCTTTTAAATAAATATTTTCCCATTTATCCGGAATCATACTACTTACTTCAGTGGCTATATTTTGGTATATATAATTCAATTTTTCTTCAAAACCCAATCTTATTCCTCCTATATATTGTCTATATATCGTACTTGCTTTTCACCTTGACTAATAAATTCGATTGCAAATCCTATAGGTCTTAGACTTTCTTCATCATAGTCTATTTTCATTCTAATATTTTTTACTTCTCCCCCTCCTTTTAAAACTTTCAACCATTCTTTCTCCATTTTATACCATTGACCATTCTCTTTAAATGAACGGTTGATGTATTTACTTTGGGGTACGAGATTGTCTATATCTTTAGAACC
>NZ_KV838685.1:0-70872 GCF_001838765.1 Staphylococcus sp. HMSC34G04 | reverse complement strand
CTTGAGGGAACAGGACAAGCTGAAGACTACAGACTGAAGCTGTCACCTAAGAAAGCGAGCCAACAATACGAAGTTTTTTAATTAAAGATGCCAGTAAATGAATTTATGAAAATTCATTTACTGGCTATTTTGCTAGGAATTATGTCCCAGCCTCTCTTCTCTTTCCTTTCAAACCGTAATAAACATTGTATACATATAAAGTCTTAGAAAGTAATCAGTTTATCGTCGTATGTAAATTTGATACTACAGACCCATGATTTCTTATGGTTTATCCTTTATTATTTAAAGTGTAGAGAGGCAAGGGAGGTATAAACAACATGATTATCTACAGAAGAAATATAGAAAATGGAACACCCGTTTATGAAATCATAACTAAAACTTTCAAGACAATTACTATAAAATGTGATGAAACTTTTAATAAGTATGAAATCTATCAATTGCTCTCTCTACTAGAGAATGACGTTGACAACATGCCGACAAGTTACTCATATCGTTAACGTTATTCTAGACATCTAGACATCTAGACATTGCATCAAACCTAATTGAGAATTAGCACTTTTGTCTTTCCAGACCCAAATAAAATGAGTTTTAAAGCATTTAGTCCCTTAATACGTTTAGCTTTAAAGACATTCTATCATCCCTAAATTAACACTCACCCTAACAAGTGAGAAACGCTAATGTTAGCCAAAACTTGTCCCCTTTTGTAGCTCGGAGAGAACCTTTGAGCATTGCTAACATTAGCGTTTTTAATTATTTAATTTTAAAAAAGATTATTATTTTTATCATTCTCAACTTCTAGTAATTGTTAGTTTGATATCATCATATGTTTTAAAAACTACAATTTCATCATTTTCTTTTATTAAAAATTGTACTTCCTCATCTATATTTATTGGTTTTAAGTACTTAATTTTGTAATTCATCCAATTCACATTAAGTTCAGAAAATACTTTTTCACATATGAGTTGTCCCGGTACAATGGAACGATGGATCGGATTCTCATCATTAACTATAGTTAAATATTCATTCACCATTTCTATTGTAAATTTCATAATTTATCTTACCTCGATAAATATTTGTTTTATATACATACAATGTTTTTTATCTTTATTTATTTCGAGTCCATATGTATATTTAATGATATTTTTAATTAATTTTTGTGAAACCTTATGCAATGTCGCTTCATAGGTACAATCGACCTGAAGTTGTTGTTGTGTCTTAATGTGTGTCTCTTTTAATATGATAGGCTTCTTTGAAAAAGATTGAAATAACTCAAATTGTGGCCATAACTTGGCACACATAAGAGTAGGAACATAATGGTCATACTTTATATTAAGCAATTCACAATAATTTTGAACTTCTTCATTTGTAAATTGAACTTCTCTAATTTCCATACCATCTTTCAAATAAAGCTGCATTTCCTATTCCTCCACCTATTCCCATAGTTGCTACAGTTCTAAATTGATGTTTCATATAAAATAAACGTGTGACTAACGCTGCTCCACTTGCACCATATGGATGCCCTGTAGCAATTGCTCCACCCCAACAATTCAACTTATTCAAAGGTATGTTAAGTTGTTGTTGGCTAGCAATAACTTGAGAGCTAAATGCTTCATTTAATTCTACTGCATTTATATCATTTATAGTTAATCGTTCCCGAGCTAATAATTGATTTACTGCTGGCACTGGACCCACTCCTAAATACTGAGGTTGAACACCTACAGTAGCACTATTTACAAACTTAATCCCTTCGGTGAATCCTAATTGACGTGCCCGATTTTCTTCCATAACAATCAGTAATACTGCACCATCATTTTTCATACAACTGTTTCCTACTGTGACTGTTCCTTCATTTAAAAGCGGTTTAAGTCTGCCAAGTGTTTTGAGAGTGAGTTGAGGTTTAATACTTTCATCTTGATTAAAACATTCACCTTTCACTTTGAACGGTAAAATTTCTTGGGAAATATTACCGTTATTCATGTTTTTTGATGCCAACTGATGACTGCGATAAGCAAAGTCATCTTGTTCATTTCTACTGATGTGATATTTTTTCGCTACATTTTCAGCGGCTTCAATCATTGAAGGGTCTTCTCCTTCTCTTGCAAAAGGCGCCCGTTCAAAAAATTGTGGAAACTCAGATTCATAAACTGACTGCGGGCGTTTGATTTTCCAAGGAGCTCTACTAGTACTCTCAACACCACCTGCAATATATATTGTTCCAGCACCACTTTGTACCATCCTACAAGCTTGTATAACAGCTTCAAGACCTGAACCACATTGACGATCAATTGTTATACCAGGTATTTTAAAATCTAATCCTGCTTCGAGTAATGATTTTCTAGCTAAATTACCACCATTACCTACCGTATTACCTAAAATGACGTCATCCAAAAGAGACATTACTTTTGGATACTGATCTGTAAAATGATTAAATAAAGGTTCTAGTAATGATTCAGGTTCTAAATGCTTCAATCGGCCACCATACTTACCGAAGGCTATACGTTTTGCTGCAATAATAACAGGTTGCTTCATTTTTATAACTCTCCATTAATAAATTTATTTTTCATCTCTTTTCTAGCAATCTTTCCCGATTCTGTGTATATCATATGGTCAATTTTCTTTAATTTTGATGGAACTTCTTGTCTTGAAAGCTGTTTCATTAAAAAAGATTTAATTTGTCGGTAATTCAATTGTACTTTACCTGAATAAAGTAATATCGCTATTTCTCCAAATTTAGCATGTGGTATACCGATGACAAGCGCCTCATCAATGCCTTCAATATCCATAATTAAGCTTTCAATAGCTGTTGGATATACATTGATTCCCCCAACTATAATACGGTCACTCTCTCTACCTACTAAAAACAAATGTTGATTTTTAATATAAGCGAAGTCACCTGTTTTAATCCATGACCCCTCTTGATTGCTCTGTCCCACATAACCACTAAACACCATTTCACTTCTAACGGCTAATAATCCTACTGCATCATCATCTTGATTTAATAATCGCGTTTCGACATGAGGGAAAAGTTTACCTACAGAATGAGCAGGAGATGATTGGTTAAAATTGTAGCTTATAAAACTTGCTTCAGATGTCCCAAAAAATTCTATTAAATTTGCTTGTGGATATAAAGTGCTGATTTGTTGAAACTGTTGCAATGTAAGTTTAGCACCACTACTCAAAATACTTTTAATCGATGAACAATGTCGTTGGGTTGAAATAAGTTGTTGTACCATCGTTGGCACTACAAATATTGCTGTCGCTTTGTTCAATTGATTAATAAGACGCATAAGAGATAGTGGATTAAAATTTTTTTGACCTATAAATGTTTTTCCAGTACTTAATGCATAAATACATGCGTACAATGAAAGTGAATGTGATAAAGGACCCGGTGCTACAATGGTTTCTTCACAATGCTGGAGTAATTTCTCATTTTCCTTAAAAGAAACTATCCAAGAATGTTCATTTCTATAAAACGCTTTGGGTAAACCTGTAGTTCCTGACGTGAAACCTATATGTATAACATTACGTGGGATCACCTCATCATTATAAATTGAGTCATCATGATTTAAGGTAAGATGATTATCTTTAATTAACCATTGTATGTCATAACTTTTTACAAGTTGATGTATCCTTTCATTACTCCATTGATGATTAAAAATGCAAGGAATTCCACCTCTTTGATGTACCGCAAAATAGTTAATAATATTATTTACAGGATGGTCATCCATTAGACCTACTTTTTCGTTTAATTTTACTTCTTTATAGCGCATACTAGCCTGATAAATTTCTTTACTTAATTCTCCATACGTTAGATGTCGATCTTCAAATACTAAAGCTAATCGATGCGGGTATTGATTAATATAATGCTGTAAATATTCCATTATTTTTTTCATCTTCATCACCATTTGTAAACACTCTATATAATTATGTTTACATTATACTTGCTTCATAGTTTTAAAAAAAGAGTAGGATAAAATTCCTCATGAATGATTATCCTACCATTGAGAATATTATAAAATTGTTAAAAATTCTTCTGGATTATTAACAACATAATGAGGATTTTCATACAACAATTCGTGTGCAGATTGCGCTCCCCATGTGACAGCACATGTTTGCACATGAGCTTGATTCGCACTCTTGATATCTTGTGCTGTGTCCCCTATATACACAGTTTTACCTATCATTAAATGATGTTTCTGTATCAAATTTTGAATCGTTTCACAAAGAAGTTTGTCTTCATTTTTAATACAGACACCTAATGAATCAGTTATAAAACGACTTAATCCAAGATAATCTAAATACCTTTGCGTTGTTAGTGTATCTTTATTAGATAGTACAAATATTTTTTTCTTTTGGTTATGTAAAAACTGTAATGCTTCACTTATTCCGGTATATTCTTTTGATTGATGTATTTCATCGTTGCTAAAACAACGATGGTATTCATCTATTAATTTTTCTATTTGATAAAAAGACAGTTCGTGTGAAGCTAACGCTTTAAAATTGTTATATAAATTTAAATGATATGTATGTAAAATAGCTTGTTCTGTAGGTTCATCTAAATTTAATCTTTTAAAAGCGCTTTGTATAGCTTTAACATGACACGTTGTTGTATCAATTAGCGTTCCATCAAAATCAAAAATATAACTATCAAAATTCATGATGTTCACCTCATAGTTTAAGTTATATTATAAATATACACTTAAAGGAGTAATGTTGCACCATATATTAAAAAGCACCTTTGTCTAATCATAGACAAAAGTGCTTATCTCTCATTTTAGTTATTCTAAATTAGCATGATTCTCTTGCATTGCTTTTTCACTAATGTGAAATGCATCCATTAAAGGTAATACAATACTATCTAAGAATATAAGTGAGGCCTGTTCAAATAAACTACCAAGTGGTTGCTTTGAACCTTCAACATCATGTTTAGTACCTGCAGGCAATTCAACAACTGTCTCTGCAAGATTACCGATTGGCGAATCCGCATTTGTAGTTAATAAGACAATTTTTGCACCGACAGATTGTGCTTTTTCAGCTAATAATCTTAGATGTTCTGTAGAACCTGAACCTGAAATAATAATAAACAAATCATGTTCTTTAATTGAAGGTGTTGTTGACTCACCTACAACGTAGGCATTTTTACCTAATTGATTTAAGCGCATTGCAAAACTATTTGAAACAAAACCTGAACGACCTTTACCAGCTGTAAATATGCGATCTGCACCTATAACATCATTAGCAAAACGTTCGTATTCTGTATTATCTACTTGGGATAAAGTAGCATCTAACTCTTCAAGAATAAGACGATAATTATTAAATTCACTCATCTTATTTACCTTCAATAGCTGCTCGACATTGTTTTGCTGCTTCTACAGGATCGTCAGCATTCGCAATACCGCCACCAACAATAACTAAATCTGGATCTTCTGCAACAATATCTTTGATAGTATCTGGTTTAATACCACCTGCTACTGCAACCTTAGAATTTTTGATAACAGATTTAACTGTACGCAAGCTATCTAATGGAGATTTTCCTTCTGCTTGTAAGTCGTAACCTGTATGAACTGCGATATAGTCTGCACCCATCTCATCTAGTTCTTTAGCACGTTGCTCTAAGTTTTGCACTGCTATCATATCAACAAGCAATGCTTTTCCATGTTTATGCGCTTCTTCAACTGCTGCTTTAATTGAAGCATCTTCAGCAACACCTAAAATTGTAACAATATCTGCACCATATTTTACTGCTTGGCTTACTTCGTAATCTGCTGCATCCATAATTTTCAAGTCAGCTAATACTTTAGCATTATTAATATTTTCATTTAAATGTTGAACTGCAGGTAAGCCTTCGTTAATTACAATTGGTGTACCGATTTCAACAATATCTACATATTCTTCAACTTTTTGAGCTAATTTTGCTGCTTCTTCTTTATTTAATAAATCAATGGCTAATTGTAGTTCCAATGAAATTCATCCTTTCATTTTGAGAAATTCTCTTTTGCTTATAGTTTTATACCCTTCACTAAACTTATTAAACACATAAAATATTTTGTATATAAAAACTACTATATAAACTACTAAATAATTATAAACAATCTGGTGCTGCATCATCATCTACATAAACTTCAACATTAGGATGTGTGTGTAAAATGGTCGCAGGTACATCTTCGGTAACCTGTTCATTTAACAGTTTACTTATGGCCTCTTTTTTCTTTGGACCAAATGCAAGTAGTATAATCCTTTTAGCTTTTAAAATACTTGCTAATCCCATTGAAACTGCTTGTCTAGGAACATCCGCTTCATTGTCAAAATATCGACTATTTGCTTTTATAGTGCTTTCTGTTAAGTTCACCACATGTGTTTCACTATTGAAGTCTGTTCCTGGTTCATTAAATCCAATGTGACCATTTTCTCCAATTCCTAAAATTTGAATATCAATCGGACCTCTTTCATCTAATAATTTGTTATATCGTTCCGCTTCTGCTTCTAGATTTTCTGAATAGCCATCAGGAATATGAATGTGATTTTTAGCAAAATGAGGATATTGCTCAAATAGCACTTTATTCATATAGGTATGGTAACTTTGCTGATGACTTGCTTTTAAACCTACATATTCATCTAAATTAAATGTTTCAACCTGCGACACATCAGCTTTATTTTTGGTTAATAAATTTACTAAGTAATGATATACGTCAGTCATAGTTCCACCAGTTGCTAAACCGAGTTTGGTATGAGGGTACTGCTGTATCTGTTTAAACAACTCGCATGCTACATAAAATGACGCAAGTTTTTTTGAATCTAAATTAATCATTTTCAATATCAAACACCTCTAATTTCAATATGGCAATGAGTGATGACTTACGCCTTACTCTTTTGTATCTCTTAATTTATAATGTAACAAATGCTTAAGATTTTAAACATATTAACGCTCTATACGTAGTATTCAAAGTTTTTTCTTGAATTTTTCCTAATTAAATCGAGCATTCGTGTACAAATATACATAGCTTTCTAGTAAAATAGATAGATAAACGAGTTTGCTGGTAAATAATATGTTTATCGGTAGTCCGTCAGTAACATATTATTTAGTTTAAGGGAGTGAACGTGTTGGAACCAATTAAAGAACAAGAAGTGCTAGATTTATTAACTTCTTACGCAAATCAGCCTGTTTACCTACACGTTGAAACAACAAATGGTGCTTATGCAAATCATTTCGATCAACGTGTATTTAACGCTGGAACATTTTTAAGAAATATTGTCGTGACTTTTGAACATGCACAACTTAAAGGCGGCGATAAAGATCCATATCGTGTAGGTCTTAAATTAAAAGATGGTGGCTGGGTTTACGTGCAAGGACTTACGCACTATGAAGTTAATAAGAACAACGAATTTTTAATTGTAGGTTTTAATTATGAAGGACAATTGGCTGCTACAATAGAAATAAGTAAACAGCCATTTACTATATAAAGGAGGTTGCTAATCATGACTGATGAAAGACACGTACTTGTGATTTTCCCTCATCCTGATGATGAAACCTTTTCGTCTGCTGGAACTATCGCAAGTTACATTGAAAAAGGTATTCCTGTCACATATGCATGTCTCACCCTAGGACAAATGGGACGTAATCTAGGTAACCCTCCTTTTGCAACAAGAGAATCTTTACCACTTATACGTGAACGTGAGTTAGAAGAAGCATGCAAAGCAATTGGGATTACAGATTTAAGGAAAATGGGGTTAAGAGATAAAACTGTTGAATTTGAACCTTACGATCAAATGGATCAAATGATTCAATCACTTATTGACGAAACAAATCCATCATTAATTATTTCGTTCTATCCTAAATTTGCAGTCCACCCTGATCACGAAGCAACTGCAGAAGCTGTAGTACGTACAGTTGGGCGCATGCATGTATCAGATCGCCCACGTCTTACACTTGTAGCGTTTAGCAATGATGCACCGGAAATTCTTGGAGAACCTGATATTCAAAATGACATATCGCAATATAGTGATATAAAACTCAAAGCTTTCGAAGCGCATGCTTCACAAACAGGACCATTTTTAAAACAACTTGCTAGTCCCGAAATAGATGGTCAAGCACAAAGTTTCTTAAAAATAGAGCCATTTTGGACATATCACTTTGAATCTTAAATGGAGGTAAAACATGACAGAATTTGACTTATCCACTAGAGAGGGTCGTTGGAAACATTTCGGTTCTGTTGACCCTGTCAAAGGTACGAAACCAACTACTAAAAATGAAATGACCGATTTACAAAGCACTCACAAAAATTTCTTATTTGAAATAGAGGAAGTAGGCATTAAAAATTTAACTTATCCAGTTTTAATTGATCAGTATCAAACAGCTGGTTTATTTAGTTTTTCAACGAGTTTAAATAAAAATGAAAAAGGCATTAATATGAGTCGCATATTAGAAAGCGTTGAAAAACATTATGATAATGGCATTGAACTTGAATTTAACACACTACATCAATTGTTGCGTACGCTACAAGATAAGATGAATCAAAATGCTGCAGGTGTTGATGTGTCAGGTAAATGGTTCTTTGATCGTTATAGTCCTGTTACACATATTAAAGCTGTAGGTCATGCAGATGTTACTTATGGTTTAGCTATTGAAAATCATACCGTTACACGTAAAGAATTAACTATTCAAGCCAAAGTAACAACACTATGTCCTTGCTCAAAAGAAATTAGTGAATATTCTGCACATAATCAACGTGGTATCGTTACAGTTAAAGCATATTTAGATAAAAATAATGACGTCATCGATGATTATAAAAATAAAATTTTAGACGCTATGGAAGCCAACGCTAGTTCTATCTTATATCCAATCTTAAAACGTCCTGATGAAAAACGAGTAACAGAACGTGCTTATGAAAACCCACGATTTGTTGAAGATTTAATTCGACTAATTGCAGCAGACTTAGTTGAATTTGATTGGATTGAAGGGTTCGATATTGAATGTCGTAATGAAGAGTCTATCCACCAGCATGATGCTTTCGCACGTCTGAAATATCGCAAATAAAATATCGATTTTCAATTACAATGCCAGTTGTATTTTTATTTTATAAGATACAACTGGCATGTTTTTTTAACTAAAATGCCAATATAGCATAGACGTTTATCTATATAGATGATAATCTATGTTATGTTATAGGAGGCCATGTTATGTCATATATTCAATTATCTAACATATTAAAAGTCATTGCGAATCCTAGCAGATTAGAAATTTTAGATTTATTATCTTGTGGTGAATTGTGTGCGTGTGATTTACTTATACATTTTAACTTTTCACAACCAACACTAAGCCACCATATGAAGTTACTTGTTGATTGCAAATTAGTGTTTGCAAACAAAGTTGGCAATAAACAAATATACGAACTTAATCACCGCTTATTTGAACAAGTGACAAATCAATTAAATTTACTTCATTCAACTCATAACCAATGTATTTGTCATACTATAAAGAAAGGTGAAATTTCATGACTACTGTATTAGCAATTGTAATATTTTTCATCACTTTAACCTTAATCATTTGGCAACCTAAAGGGTTAGACATAGGTATTTCAGCAATCATTGGGGCGCTTTTAGTTATTATTACGGGTGTAGTAAATTTTACAGATATATTAGAAGTAATCGGAATTGTTTGGAATGCTACACTAACTTTTGTCTCAGTCATTCTTATATCATTGATTCTTGATGAGATAGGATTCTTTGAATGGTCAGCTATTCATATGGTTAAGGCATCTAATGGACATGGATTAAAGATGTTTATATATATCATGATATTAGGGGCGCTTATTGCAGCATTCTTTGCTAATGATGGTGCAGCCTTAATTTTGACGCCTATTGTTTTAGCAATGATAAGAAATTTAGGTTTCAATAATAAGTTAGTATTTCCTTTTATTATAGCTTGTGGGTTTATCGCAGATTCCACCTCATTGCCACTTGTTGTAAGTAATTTAGTTAACATTGTATCAGCAGATTACTTTGGTATTAAATTTGTTGAATATTTAATGCGTATGTTTATACCTAATTTATTTTCTCTATTAGCTAGTATCTTAGTTTTATGGTTTTACTTTAGAAAATCCATCCCTAAAACTTTTGATATATCAAGTATTTCTGAACCTAAAGATGCTATACGAGACACACGATTATTTAAAATTTCATGGATTATTTTAGCTTTATTACTTATAGGTTACTTAGTGAGTGAGTTCATACATATACCTGTATCATTTATCACTGGAGCTATAGCTGTGATTTTTATATTATTAGCGCGTCAGTCTAATGTAGTGCATACGAAACAAGTTATCAAAGGGGCTCCGTGGAATATCGTAATATTTTCTATCGGTATGTATCTTGTTATTTTTGGCTTAAAGAATGTAGGGATGACATTGATTTTAGCAGATATTTTATCATCAATAGCTCAGCACGGACTTTTTAGCAGTATTATGGGCATGGGATTTGTATCCGCATTTCTTTCAGCAATTATGAATAATATGCCTACCGTACTTATTGATGCGATAGCCATCGATCAATCGCATGCTATAAGTTCTATAAAAGAAGGAATGATTTATGCCAATGTGATTGGAGCAGATTTAGGACCAAAAATCACACCCATTGGATCTCTTGCTACATTATTATGGTTACATGTTTTAGTTCAAAAAGGAGTTAAAATTTCTTGGGGTACTTACTTTAAAACGGGTATTGTAATTACTATACCTGTATTATTCTTTACTTTGTTAGGTCTTTACCTAACACTTATTATCTTTTAAATTAGGAGATTTTTTTATGCAAAAGAAAACTATTTATTTTATTTGTACTGGTAATTCTTGTCGCAGTCAAATGGCTGAAGGTTTTGGAAAATTAATATTAGGTGATAAATGGAATGTATATTCTGCTGGCATTGAAACACATGGTGTTAATCCGCATGCTATAAAAGCTATGAAAGAAGTCGGTATTGATATTTCACATCACACTTCTGACCTGATAAACAATGACATTTTAATAGCGTCTGATATAGTTGTCACATTGTGTAGTGATGCAGATGCAAACTGTCCAGTTTTACCTAAAAACGTCACTAAAGAACATTGGGGATTTGATGATCCTGCTGGTAAAGATTGGTCAGAATTTCAACGTGTAAGAGATGAGATTAAAGCAGCGATCGAAACATTTGCTCATAGAGTGTAACTTAACTCAAAACTTAAAACTCACTATTATTTATACTTTTCAACAAATTTAACAACATACTTCGCTATCATACTGATGAGTGAAACTACAATAACAGAAATATACTAAGTGGAGTAATCATGATAAACAACTAAAATCGTTTATTGTGGGTGCTATCACAATAGTTGTATTCACACACAATAAATTTTATTATAAGCTCGTTTGTAAGTGACTCGTTATTTTAAATTTTTTGATTATAAAGAGGTAAATATAGTTAGTAGTATGTATTTTCGTATAAATTATTTTTAAATGTTTATTAGTTTTATTAATATTATAAGTTTTTATTATGTTACAATGTTTGTAAAATAAACTTAACTATATGAGGTAAATTATGTACTATTTTGTAGGTAATAACATCGGTCATAAAACTGCTGGTATAGAAAAAGCAATGATTAATCGATTAAACCTATTTAAAGCATATCATTATCAAGCTAAAATCTTATTACTAGCATGGAATCGCTATTTAACTCAAACAGCATCGCAATATATTAATAGCGAAGATTATATAAACATGTATGATTATTTTCAAGAAGCAAGTAACGTAACATCAGTGTTCAGTAAAAATTGGATTCATTACTGGAGAAATGAATGTGGCTATACTATAAAACCTGTTTCTGAGACAAATGACGTTCGGATTTATGATCAACAACAATTTATAATGTATGCGCATTTTGCTGATGAAGCTTATCAAAAAATTGATTATATTAATTACTTTGATACATCTAGAAGAAAAATAAAAAGAGAGTTATACGATACACGTGGATTTTTAAGTTGCGTTAGAGTTTTATCAACGGACCAAAAAATACAAGCAGAGTACTATCTTTCTCCTCAAGGAAACGTGAAAATTGAAAAGTATTATGATATTAATTCAAATCATCCCTATGTGGCAAAAAAGATTATATTAAATCATTTAGGTAAAACGCACTTTTTAAACAATGAAACTGAGCTAGGTGCTTTTTTTATTGAAACAATATATCAAAGTAGTGACTTATTCTTTAGCGATCGTAACCTCGTTACATCACATATATTTAACATAGTTGCATCTTACATCCCTGTTATTGCAGTGTTACATAGCACTCATGTTAAAGATGTTACTGATTTAACGCATTCACCAATCAAAAATGTTTATAAAGGGATTTTTGAACATTTACAAAGGTATAAAGCCATCATTGTTTCAACACAACAACAAAAAGCTGACGTAATTGAGAGAATCAGAGGAGTCATTCCAGTATATGCTATTCCAGTTGGTTATTCATCTTTTGAAATGAACGATGACTCTAATAAAAATAACTATGTTTCACCTAAAAAAATTATTTCTGTCGCAAGATACTCACCTGAAAAGCAATTGATACAACAAATTGAACTTATTAATAGGCTTAAAGATACGTTTCCAAATATCGAACTACATATGTATGGTTTTGGTAAAGAAGAACAACATTTAAAAGAACGCATTCAAGAATTAGGACTAGAAAAACACGTAATATTAAGAGGTTTTTTAAAAGATTTAACTGATGAATATCAAGATGCATATCTAAATTTAATAACAAGTAATATGGAAGGCTTTTCCTTAGCATTATTAGAATGTGAATCACATGGTGTGCCTTCTATCAGTTATGATATTCAATATGGTCCAGGTGAATTGATACAGGACGGTAAGAATGGATATTTAATAGAAAAGAATAATCAACACATGCTATTTGAAAAAGTAAAATTATTGCTCAACAACCCCCAACTTCAACAATCTTTTTCTCACCATTGTATTGAAACTGCACAAAAGTATTCTCAAACACAAATCATGTTACTGTGGAAAAATTTACTTCAACATTTTAACTAAAGCATAAAAACAAAAATCAAATTTTGCTATGAAGTCATTTATCATTAAATGGTTTCATAGTATTTTTTTGTATTACATAAAAAAATTTTTATTCATTCGATAAAAAGGAACCATGAATTCATTTAAAATTCACGGTTCCTCTATTAAATCACTGTCAGATTGTGAGTTACATCTGTTGCTCTAAAAATTATACATTTCAGTCATTTTTAATAAAAATGACCTTGTTTGCATCGTCTTTTTCACAAGATATGATAAACGTGAAAGTTATATTATAGTTTTAATCAACACCTTATATTTGTTGGACTAAATATACTTTCTATTCAAATGTCGTATCTGCTTCTTTCACTAATTTCATTTGAATAATTTAATTTTTATTTTTTCTATTTTTGCGACGCTTCCCTAATAATAACGCTCCTAAACCTGCAAATAAAGCTCCAAGTAATGTGCCTTTAGAATCATGATCTTCATTAGCTCCTGTATCCGGTAATTTATCTTTTGTATTCTTATCTGAGCTATTGTCTAATCCTGAGTCACTGTCTGAGTCGGAATCGCTGTCTGAATCTGAATCACTATCTGAGTCTGAGTCACTGTCTGAATCTGAATCACTATCGGAATCTGAGTCGCTGTCTGAGTCGGAATCGCTATCGGAGTCTGAGTCGTCATCATAGTATCCGTTATCTATACTAAAGTCATCATGATCAGTAATTGTTACATGGACTTCTTCCCCATCAGCATCCTGTTCGTCATCATCACCAGAATCTGTTGTTGTTTGAGTCATACCTGAAGGTTTATCAAAATGAACAATATAATTACCACTATTTAAATTATCAAATTGATACTTTCCATTTTCATCAGTTGTTGTTGTACTAATGATATTTCCGTTTTCATCTTTTAACGTCACTTTTACTCCAGAGATTCCTTTTTCATCATCACCTTGAATACCATCTTTATTAGTGTCATACCATACATAGTTCCCTAAGCTATATTTAGGTGTTTGATAAAATCCGCTATCAATAGTCATATCGTCTTGTCCGTTAATAGTTACCCATACAGAATTGCCTTCTGAGTCTAGTGCAGGATTTGTTCCTGAATGTTTAAGCGTCGGCGTATATCCTTCCGGTGTTTCGAATGTAATTTTATAAGTCAATCCGTTTTTTAACCCATCAAATTGATATTTCCCCTCTTCATCTGTTCTGACTGATTTTGAAGTTCCATCAGGATACGTCAAAGTTACCAATACATTACTAAGCGGTTTTTCATTATCATTTGTATTTTGAATACCATCTTTATCTACATCTTCCCATACGTAATCTCCGATTTTATAAGTTTTTTCAGGAGGCAAGTCACCTTGTCCTTGACCTGAACTTGTAGAGAAAGCAATTGTATTATCATAGGATGCTGTTCTAAACTCACCAGTATACTCATTTATAGTCGTTTGCATTGTCACAGTTTGCTGTATCGTCGTGTAATCGTCCTTATTAGGGTCATATTTACTAATAACTTTAATAATATATGGTGAATCTATATTACCAAAATTAATATTCACGTCATTATTATTTCCTAATTGGGCATAATCATCATTTGTGACATCTTCATATTCACTGTAATCATAAATTCTGTTACTATCTGGTAAATTTTGATTATCTCCAACCTTATAAACTTTAATGATTGTACTATCGTCGATAATTGTTGAACCTTCATCGCCATTCCCTGAAATATTTACATTTGTTTCTTTGGCTGAATAACGAAGAGGGTTAATATAAATCGTTTGCTCAACTGTATGGTTTTTCGTATCTATGTTTGTGAACATACTTTGAAGGTTAGCAGTCCGATTTTCGTTAGGTTTTTGATATTCAACCGTAATTGTTTTATTTACTGATGAAAGGGCCGTCTTATATTCTACATCTAACTTAGTGTTATTATTTGGAACCTTTGATTTATCAATGTATGATGTTAATTTAAGGTGCGCTTTAATATTTTCATATTTATCTACATAATCTGTAAAAGTGTAGGTAATTTGTTTATTTGTGTTGTCATAAGTACCTGTAGCGATGATTTCTCCAGAATTATCTTTTATTTTTGGTATTGCAAAACTATCGGTTAAATCTGATGGAACTGTATTCTTATCTATATTCACTGTCATCGTATCACCAGATTTCACCTTATCATCTACTTCAAAAGTTACATCATAGATTAAGTTTTCAGCATCATGTGCTTTAATAATACCATCACTATCATCATATCCTTCAGTAATACTTTGATCAGTAACTTTAATTAAATGATTAACATTCGAACCTTGTTCTGCCGCTAATTGATTTACGGTTACACGCTTACTCGATGGTTGGGCAGATGTTGTAGATAACGGTCTAACCTTATTTTCATATTCATTTATTGGTAAATTTAATAACTCATCTTGATTTGAAATTTTTTCATCTATATTTTTATAGCTAGACGGTTGACTTGTTATTGAATCTTCTCTTACTTTGTTAGGTTGCTCTATAGTATTCTCTTCTTTATTGGATTCAGTGTTACTCTCTATTATTTTAGAGTTAGCAAAATCTGATACGCGGGAATTTTCTTCATTATCACTTGTTTGAATAGATGCTTCACTATTTATTGTTGTATGAGATGGTTGTTGGGCAGTATCCATTGATGAATTTGAGGATTCGACTGATGAGGGTTCTTTTACCACTTCTTCTTTAAGCTGAGTATTATCTTGAGGGGTCTTTTGTAAAAATGTTGCTTCGTTTTCATCTACATTTGTTGTTGACTGTGTTATATCTTTAGAGCGATTTTCTATGGCATCGTTGCTATTCGTTTCTTCTTTTTTTATTTGGTTATCATCATCGGTGTTTATTGACTGACTATTATTGATTACATCATTCTTTTCTTCATTACTGGACTGATCATTGCTATCTGATAATTCATCATCCATATTCGAATCTTTAACGTCTTGTACTGTATTCTCCTCAGCTTTGGCCTCATTATGACCTAAACCAAACAATAATGTTGCACCTATTACAATAGACGCTGTACCTACTGTGAATTTTCTAATTGCATATTTATTGGATTTATTTGCTATAGGTTTCTTTTTAGTTAGTAAATTATTTTTTTTTAATCATAAAAACTCCTTATCTTTGACTATTTCAATGTAATTTTCAAGTAAAAATCGTTTCTAGAGTAAAATACAATATAGTATATAAGTCTTTTTTGCAATATTTTTTAAATATGTTAACAAACATTTAATAAACAGTTAATTAATTCGCTCTACATTTCTTAAAATTCTAATAACATAAATAGTTGAAATTATTACTATATTCATCAAAAAAATTGTCACCAAACTATTTCGAATGATAAAAATATAAATAACCGCGGTGTTTCATATTAGTATTATGCACATCTCTGTCACAGTGTTTTATGGAATATTTTAAAGTTAAATCTCAAAAATCATGTATATGTTTTATTAAGGCAATAAATATAAAGACTCCCTTTAATGTTTACTAAAAACATCAAAGGGAGCTAATTTAATGATATTGCTTGATAAAAACAAATCATAAAATATGATTATTTTAAGTGTTCATATGGACTATTTGTTACGAAGGATACAATTTGATCAACAAACAATTTTGCACGTAGTTGAAATTCATTATCTTCTAAGTATAAGGTACCATCTTCTAATTTAGCATAATCAGAGTCATGTGTAGCAATTTGCGTTGGTACAGCAATACCAAGTAAACTACGTACGATGACTCTTAAGTGTGATAATGGCTCAGAACTTACTATTCCTCCACTATTGCAAATGAGTCCCACGGGTTTCATTTTGAAATGGTCCATATTAAGGTGGTCAAGTGCATTTTTAAGAATACCTGAAAACGATCCATGATAATTTGGCGTTCCTAAAATTAAGAAATCTGCTTCCATTGCTTTACTCTGTAAAGATTTGACATTGTTTTTAATTTCATCAACTGCTTGTGTTGTACCAGCAAAATCCAATTGATGAATGGGTTTCTCAGCTAGGTCAAAGATTTCCACCTCAACATCATGTTCGCCGAGTTGACCTTTTAAATATTTTGATAAAGTGTTCGTATGAGACCCTACTTGAGCACTCCCTATAATAATTAAACCTTTCATTATTTTACACCTCTAAATTATTTTCTTCTTTTAATATTTTCATGATTGCTTTTCCAACTCCACTATTTTCATTGGTGTCTGTGACATATTTAGCAATATGTTTAACTTCGTCTGTAGCATTATTCATTGCTACTGGATAACCTACACGTTCTAGCATTGAAATATCATTTAAATTATCTCCTATTGCTATCACATCTGTTAAATCTATACCCAATTGATAAGCAATAGCTGATAAGGCAATGCCTTTTTGAGCGTTTGAATGAGTGATTTCTAGATTACCTCTTGATGATGAAGATACTGCTAAATTTGGTGATGATGCTAACGCTTGACCTACTTGGTCGATTTTACTTAAATCTGCATCAAAAGCTAACACCTTCATAATAAGTTCTCCAGGAATATCTTCAATTGAATCATAATTATCTACAACTTTTAAAGTACCGTTATCTATGCGTTTTTGTATATTATTTCGTATCTTGTCTACATCTGCTTTTTGACCCGCACGTTCTGCAATATCTATATAGATTGCTAAATCACGTTTAGGATCTTCTGTATATATGCCACGGTTTGTGTAAATTTGATAATAAATATGATTATTTTTAAGTGCTGTAGTAATTTTGTGTACTAAATCATGATTAAGATGCGATGTACTCATTATATTAAATGATTCATCACGAACTTCTGCACCATTCAAACATATGTAAGGTACTTTTAAGTCTGTTTCAGCAACAGGTGTTTGTGCCTCATAAAATGCTCTACCAGTTGCAATAACTACTGTAATGCCGTTCGCTTGCGCAAATTTTATCGCTTCTTGATTCATAGTGGTGATTTCATGACCAGCGTTAAGTAATGTTCCATCCATATCAGTTGCTATTAGCTTTATCATTAGTTGACCTCGTTTCCACTTATTTTAAAGTGATGCTATATGAATTTTTTTAATTGATTTAAAATTAATGTGTGTAGCATGTGTCTTAACTTCATCATTGTTATATGTTATCACACAATCTTTAACGATTTACTGGACTTCAAAAATACGTTTATTTATGTACGACATCATTTTAACAAATTTATATCCTTTTGTATCTTCCCCTGTTTTTCTGCTTTTTTCTTTTCACGTATTTCCTTAAAAAAACTTCTCAATAGTTCTGCACACTCTTCTTCTAAAATTCCTTTTTCTACGATTGCCCTATGATTAAACTGCGGTTGTTCTAATAAATTCATAAGACTTCCTGAACATCCTCCTTTGGGATCAGTAGCACCATACACAACCTTTGGAATACGGCTCATAATAATAGTGCCCGCACACATGACACAGGGCTCTAATGTAACATACAACGTACATTCTTCTAATCTCCAACTGCCGACAACTTCTGACGCCCGTTCTATCGCTATGTGCTCTGCATGGGCAGTAGGTTGCTGCAATGTTTCCCTTAAATTATGTGCACGTGCAATGACTTGATCCTCTTTAACAATAACTGCTCCGATTGGAACTTCTCCTAATGCTTTGGCTTTGTGTGCTTCATTAATTGCTAAGCGCATGTAATCATGATTTTTTTTCATATGTGTTGGAATACCTCACTTATGGTACAATACTCATTGTCTATCTTAACATTTGGAGAAGTGATTATGAATAAACCATTTATTGCAATCGAAGGACCTATAGGTGTTGGTAAATCCTCTCTTGCTCACCGATTAAGCAAGACGTTTGGTTTTTATGAAGAGAAAGAAATTGTTGATGAAAATCCATTTCTATCTGATTTTTATGATGATATAGAAAAGTGGAGTTTTCAAACTGAAATGTTCTTTTTATGTAACAGATATAAACAGATTAGAGATATTGAGTCGCTAAATCAAGGTATAGTTAGCGATTATCATATTCATAAAAATAAAATTTTTGCTAAAAATACTTTAGATGCTAAAGAATTTGATAAATTCAGTCGTATTTTTGATATTTTAACTGAAGATATCGAAATGCCAAATACAATTATCTTTTTAGATGCTGATTTAGATGTATTAAAATCTAGAATTGCACAACGTAATCGTAGCTTTGAATCTCAAATAGAAGATGACTATTTACTTACTTTAAAAAAAGATTATCTTGCTTATTATGAATCATTAAAGAATGACGGTGCAAATGTCATTCGAATTGATACATCTCAACAAGATTTCGTTAAAAATGATTACGATTACCAAAATATTTTAAATTTAGTAAAACCTATGATTGGAGAAAATAAAGATGAATAATTATGGTATTCCTCAAAATGCAGTAATAACCATTGCTGGCACTGTAGGGGTTGGTAAATCTACGTTAACACAAGCACTTGCTGACAAGTTAAATTTTAAAACTTCCTTTGAGAATGTAGACCATAATCCTTATTTAGATAAATTTTATCATAATTTTGAACGTTGGAGCTTTCATCTTCAAATTTACTTTCTTGCTGAACGTTTTAAGGAACAAAAACGCATGTTTGAGTATGGTGGCGGATTCGTTCAAGATCGTTCAATTTATGAAGATGTGGATATTTTTGCAAAAATGCACGAAGAACAAGGAACAATGAGTGCTGACGACTACCACACGTATTACGAATTATTTAATGCAATGGTTATGACACCTTATTTTCCAAAGCCTGATGTTCTGATTTATCTAGAATGTGATTATGATGAAGTAATTGATCGTATTCAACAGCGGGGACGTGACATGGAAATCAATACAGATCCAGAATATTGGAAAAAACTATTTAAACGGTATGAAAATTGGATTAACAATTTTAATGCATGTCCTGTTGTTCGACTTAATATTAATGAATATGACATACACGAAGACGTAGACTCCCTTGATTCAGTCATTGATAAAATTGCTCAAGTTATTAAAGCATACCGACAAGTGGATACAAGATAATATATCTAATTGTAGAAAATTAGAGCTTATATTTATATACTTTCACAAGTTATTTCATATACCTTTTACTCAAATATTAAAATAACAGATATAGCTATTATTAAGAATGTTGACAATATTTTATAAAAATTCTATGTTTATACTATAACTGAATTATATGCACTAGGGGTGTTTTTTAACTGAGATGGATATCATCCAAACCCTTTGAACCTGAACTAGCTTATACTAGCGGAGGAAAGTGTTGAATCTCATCTAATTATCATTCTGTCTTTATATATTGATTTGGATGCACAACTTTTCTCATGAAGGTTGTGCATTTTTTCTTATACAAATAAAAATTATTGGGGGCATAAAGATGAAAAAAACTGCAATTATCACGGGAAGTAGTCGTGGATTAGGCGCTAAAATTGCAATAACTTTACTAGAAAAAGGCTACAATGTTGTTGTTAATTACAAACAAAATAAGGATAAAGCTGAAAAATTAATTAGAAATTATAATCAAAGTAGGGCTATAGCTATTCAAGCTGATGTGACAGACAGAAACGATGTGAATCGAATGATTCAAACTGCCACACAACATTTTGGAAAAATAGATATAGTCATTAATAATGCACTTGTTGGTTTTAAATTTGATCCAAATCAGCAAAAATCGTTTAAAGATTTAACTTGGGAAGATTATCAACAACAACTTAATGGTACTTTAAAAGGAGCATTTAATGTGACTCAAAGCGTCATACCACAATTTATAGAACAACAAAGTGGATGCATTGTTAGTATTGGAACCAATTTGTATCAAAATCCAGTCGTACCTTATCATGAGTATACAACAGCAAAGGCAGGTCTCATTGGCTTTACTCGTAATATTGCTGCAGAACTTGGACAATATGGTATTACAGCAAATGTTGTTTCTGGAGGATTACTCAAAACGACTGATGCAAGTGCAGTCACTACACCTGAAGTATTTGATTTAATTGCTCAAACTACACCTCTTAGAAAAGTAACATCACCTCAAGATGTAGCCAATATGGTCGTATATCTCGCTTCAGATGAAGCACGTGGCGTAACAGGTCAAAATATTACCGTTGACGGTGGTTTAACAATGAACTAATTGTTTGTGTATTTTTTACAAAAAGATAATAATTAATGAGGTGTTCATATGACAAATAATCACTTTCTTAACATAGGTGTGTTACTGTATGGATGTGGTCATCATCAAGCGGCATGGCGTATGAAAGATTCTAATATTGAGGATATCGGCAACATATCTTATTATCAGCATTTAGCTCAAATAGCTGAAAAAGGTCTTTTGGATATCGTCTTTTTTGCAGATAATCAAGCCTTTAATGCAAGTGATAATACTACTATGCCCGCTTTTTGGTTTGATCCTATAATTAACTTATCAGCTATTGCACAAGTTACATCACATATAGGATTAGTGCCAACAATATCGAGTACATTTTCAAATCCATTCACCGCTTCTCGTCAATTATTAAGTCTAGACTACTTATCTCATGGCCGTGTGGGTTGGAATTTAGTCACATCCATGACAGATATTGAAGCCCAAAATCACAGTCTTCAATACTTACCAGAAAGACATGAGCGCTACAAAAAAGCAGATGAATTTGCATCGGTAATGAATCAGCTATTCACTTCTTGGTCAACTGCATCTTATGTACCAGATAAAAACAACAACAAAATTATTGAGTCTAAAGATATTAAACCTTTTTATCATGAGGGAGACTATTTTCAAGTACGAGGACCACATACAACACCACAAAGTCCTCAAGGTAAACCAGTATCTATGCAAGCCGGTGCGTCAAAAGAAGGTATTGCATTAGCAGCAAAATATGCTGATGCTGTTTACTCTGTTTCATGGGATATCAAGCAAGCACGTAGTTATAAAAAGAAATTGTCTGATGCTATTTCTAAAACTCAACATCCAGATAGAAAAATTAAAATTTTCCCTGGTTTAGTAACTTATGTAGGTGAAACCCATGAAAAAGCATTATCAAAAAAAGCAGAACTTGATCAAAAATTACCCATTGAAGATGCTTTAAAGCAACTCAGTTTTTTTGTTCAACAAGATTGTTCAGATTGGGAATTAGATGAACCAGTTCCTCCCTTACCTCCTGCTAAAAATTTCAAAGGTCCGATTGGTCGATATGAAACAGTTTTAGCCATTATAAAAGATAAACAACCGACTGTAAGAGAATTATTAGGTTACTTAAGTGCCGGTGGTGGTCATCTTACTCTTATAGGTACACCTGAGGAGATAGTGGATGAGATGGAGCAGTGGTTTAATGAAGGCGTTGCAGACGGCTTTAATCTGATGCCACCTTCATTACCCCATAGCCTTGAAGATTTTTTAAAATACATTATACCAGAACTACAACGTCGTGCTTTATTTAAAAATTCTTATAATCAATCTACACTACGTACATTATTAAATCTCGACTCATAAAACCGATGTTTTTTATGTATTATTAAAAGAAAAAGGACGTAGACGTGCGAATCGACTCACACATCTACGTCTTACTCAATTTAAAAACTTTATTTTCCGTATTGCTCTATAACTTGTTTAACATCTTTTGCACTATTAATGATGACATCTGCGTCGTAGAGTTCCTCTTTTTTAGCCACGCCTGTTAGCACACCGATAGCTAATCCTAAATGAGCATTAATCGCGGTTTTCATATCGTTGGCCGTATCTCCTACTATTGCTACCTTTTCTGGTTTAACATCAAAAGCATTAAATAGTGGATCTAAAACTTTAGGATGTGGCTTTTCTTCTGCGTGTGTTTCTGTAGAAATTACTAAATCAAAGAGATTTCTAGTTTGCGTTTCCTCCAGAAATTGATCGACTCCTTTTTTAGTATCACTTGTTACTATACCTATGTGATATCCTTCATTTCTAAGAGCTTGAATAGTTTCTTGTACACCATCAATCCAATTGTTTTCAGGCACTCTTGAATCAATGAGTTCCTGACTCGTATCCTTTGTCCAATCTGATGTTTCTTTACCTGTTACACCATTAAAAGACTCTATAATTTCACCTAATGAACCCGATCCCATAACAGAATCTGGCTTAATTTTTTTATCGATAATGCCTAATTGGCGATGTGCCGCTTCCTTATCATGTACTGGAAAGGTTTCTAAAAGTTGATCAACGAGACGTACGCCAATTTTTTCCCAACTACTGTCAAACTCAATCAATGTACCATCTTTATCAAATAATATCCATTCCAATTTTAATTCTCTCCTGAAAATGATTTTTATATTAATTATAGTTACATAAACTATTGTATTATAGATTACATGACAATTATAGGAAACTGAACTTTATTTAAGTATAAAAACTAAAATTGGGTTCAAAATTAAAAATGGCTATTTTCTTTAGGTACTTTTATTAATTAATACATACTTTAAAAGACTCTATTCATAATACGTTTTGTACATCACTAATCTAGAACTTGCTAAAAACAAAATGACTTAACTATACTTTGAAAATTTACTAGACATGACTAGATTTAGAGTTGTTTCACTATGATATAAATTTTCTAACTTGTTATTTATCTATTGTTACAATTAGCATAAATTAGAACCTTTAAATTCTTTTACTGAAAAAATTTGTTAAATAAATCTTTAACTAATCGTTCACTCGATTTACCATCTTTATATTTAAAATTCTTATTTAAAAACGGCTTTACCTTTTCAAATTCAAAATCATTATTTTCTAACGCTAAAATAAGTTCATCAAAAGTTTTCACTATTTTACCAGGAACAAAGGTTTCATAAGGTTCATAAAAATCTCTCGTGTAAATATAATCTTCCAAATCAAAAGCATAAAAAAGCATTGGTTTTTTAAAAACTGAAAATTCATAGATTAAAGAAGAATAATCAGAGATTAAAATATCCGTAATGAACAATACATCATTTACTTCGCGGTAATTTGAAATATCTAAAAAATATTTATTATAAATTGCTGGGATATTTAATTTATTTCTAACAAAAGGATGCATTTTAAACAAAACAGTAGCTTGGTGTTCTTCACAATAACTAGCTAATCTTGCAAAATTAATTTTAAAGAAAGGATAGTGTGCTGTGCGATGCCCACTTCCTCTAAATGTAGGTGCAAAAAGAATGACTTTTTTATTTTTTATAATTGGTAATTTTGTTTCTAAACTTTGTTTAATGCGTGTTTTATAAGATTCATCGAACAAAACATCCGTACGTGGAACACCTGTTGGAATAACCTTATGTTCTTCAATTCCAAAAGCTTCAGCATAGTAAAGAATATCATTATTTGACGAAACATAAGCTTTACTATAATTCCTATGGCCAATAGAATCTATGAAAGGTCCTCCCTTTTTCCCAGTTCTACTAAATCCTACAGTCTTGAAAGCACCCACGGCATGCCATACTTGAACTATTTCTTGGTTTTCTCTAAATTGAAGTTTATATATCATCGGATGATAATCATCAACCAAAATATATTTAGATTTTCCTAAAAAATATGGGAATTTTAATTTATCAATAAACGATCTCCTATTTGCTATATTAGGTTTAAAAATGGAATGAATGACAAGTTTTTTGTCCAATTGTTGTTTAAGCATTTCTTCGTATATAAATTTAAAATTTCCTGACATATTTGCTCTAGAATCTGATGTAAACAAAACATGATTTTTATTATTCTTATATACTGTTTTGGAAATGTTAAATATCGACAAATAGATTTTATCTCTTACATTGAAACTAATTTTCCTCAAAGCTTTATGTAATATGAATGATAAATGCTTAAGTTTACTTATTTTATTTATTTCAGATTTATATTGAACTTTAAAAATAAACTCATTAATTTCTTGGGAAATTGCTGGAACAATGACGTAAGATTTAATCTCTTTGTTATTATACCTTTGAAAACTCTTACCATAATTTTTTAATAAATAACTTTTTTGTAACGATTGGGTCTCAAGTGAGTTGTAATCTCTTAACTCCTCTAAAGTCATTTGCTTTTTTTATCATTCAAAAATTTTGGATTAATTTGGCAGACGTATTCATCTTCTTGTCGGTTGATTAATATATAATTACCTGTACTTAAAAAATTGCCTTTTTCTAAAATAGCAATATTAAATCTTGCCTCAAAAGTTGATCCTTGAATATTAACACGATTAGCATTTAACAGCTTTGTTTCTGTTAGGTTTCTGAGAAGGAAATTTCTTGTAGGTTTTACTCCTTCAAAATGTCCTTTGACGTAGAGTTGGACACGTTCCCAATAAATGTCATCTATAAATATATTTTGCTTTGTCATAGTTGTTTCCTTTTCTTTAAATATTCCACTTTAAAACTGTTTTTCCCCATGCGTTAGAAATATCATATTCGAACGCTGTAATGAGGTCTTCTATGGTATTTATTTCAAATTCTTTACCTTTAAGTAATGCTAATTGATTAAGAACTTCAGGATATTTACGATACAATTCAATAGTTTTTTCAAAATCCTTTAAACCACTTCTGCTACTACCAATTATAGTTAAACCTTTTTCTAAAACCATTCTTGTATTCACTTGTATAGACAGTTCGCTCACTCCTAATAAAGCGATACTCCCTTCAGGATTAATAATATTGATAATTTGTTCAATAGCCTGCTGACTTCCTTTACCACCCACACATTCAAATGCATGATCAATTTTGATATGTTGAGGAATATTGTCAATTTGAATGATTTCATCTACAAATGAAAAACGGCTTAATTTATATAATGTTTTTCCAAAAACTATAATTTTAGTAGTAGGATATAGTTTTTTTAGTAAAACTGCAGTGATATATCCTAAATTACCGTCCCCCCATATCCCCAATGATTCAAATTGTGGTATTGCTTTTGCTTTAAAACGATCTATTGCATGAACACTAACTGTAACTAATTCAGTATACGACGCTACACTCAAATCAATTTCTTGTGGTAAAGTGACTACTCTATCAGGTTTCATGACTATATAATCTTGCATAAAACCATCATAACCACTTGACTTAAAATGACTAGAAGTTAAATAATTTTCTGCAATGATATTATGCGATTTAGACGGTGTATTGGGAATCATAACAACTTTAGTTCCATTTTTTAGTCGATGTTCAGAGTCGTATACAATTTCACCTACACTTTCATGAATCAATGACATAGGTAATTTCTTAGATAAAATTTTGCTATCTCTATTTCCACAATAATATCTCAAATCGGCTGCACAAATTGACAAATATAAGGGTCGAACAATAACTTTGCTATTATGATTATGTAAATCAATAGTTTTAAATGTTGCTTCAAATTGTCTTGGACTTACTAATTGATATACTTGATTAATCATTATCAACAGCTCCAGTAATAATTGAATTCGCAACTTTTAAATCATATGGTGTTGTAATTTTTATGTTAAATAACTCTCCTTTGACTAATTTTACTGGCTTACCCAATTCTACGAGTATTTTACACGCGTCAGTTAATATTTCCTTTTGAGATTGAGTTAACGATAAATAGCTATCCTTTAACTCTTTTATTTTAAAAGTTTGAGGCGTCTGTCCTTGATACATCTCACTTCTAATTGGAATCTCAGAAATAAATTGTGCATCATTTGAAGAAATGATAGTATCAACAGCATTAACAACCGTATCTACAGCGCCATATTGACTAGCATATTCCACATTCTCTCTAATAATTCGATTTGTTAGAAATGGTCTAACTGCATCATGGGTAACGATGATATCTTCATCATTTAATTTTTTATGTTGCTCAATGCTTTCTATAATATTCATTATAGTGTGATTTCTGTCGTCGCCGCCTTGTATTACTTTTATTTTCTTATCGTCTAATCGATAATTGTTTAGCAAATCGTGCATATAATTGATCCACTTTTGAGGCGTGGCAATAATGATTTCATCAAAGTCCTTATACATTAAAAATTTTTCTACTGTATGAATAATAATAGGTTTTCCTTGTAATAATAAAAATTGTTTGGGTAATGGAACATTTCCCATTCTAGAACCAATACCACCTGCTAATATACCCGCATAAATCATTTTATCTCTCCTTATTCTTAGTTGTGTAAATAAAAAAAGACAGAAAAAACATACGTTAAAAAAGTTTCTCTGTCTAAATTTAATTGATTTATATTCATTTTATATCAATTGTATTTTACCACACACAACAAAAATATGAAGTGATTAATTAATTAAAAAATATTTTTATATAAACGGATTTTAAAAAAGCAGATCGAAATTTAAAAAATCAATCTGCCAAATAATAAATATACTATAGATGATATTTAATAAATAATTGAAAACTCTATTGTTAATACTTAGGAACTTCTACTCTCCATCCGTATTTATCTTCCAATTTGCCACTTTGAATACCAGTATATGTGTCATATAATTTTTGAGTGATTTTACCAGGTTCATTGTTATTAATAACAATTTCTCTATCTTCATAGCGAAGTGTACCTACAGGAGAGATAACAGCTGCTGTACCTGAACCAAATACTTCTGTAAGTTCACCTTTATCATATGCGTTAAACAGCTCTTCTATAGAAACTCTTCTCTCTTCAACTTCATAACCTAAATCTTCAGCTAATTGAATAATTGACTTTCTAGTAATACCAGGCAAGATACTACCGTTTAATGCTGGCGTAACTACTTTGCCATTTTCTACGAAGAAAATATTCATACTACCAACTTCTTCAACATATTTTTGTTCAACACCATCAAGCCATAATACTTGGTCATAACCTAATTTATTAGCGTTTGTTTGTGCAAGTAAGCTGGCCGCATAGTTACCTGCAACTTTAGCGAAACCTACACCTCCGCGTACTGCACGTACATATTCATCTTCGACATAAATTTTAGTTGACTTTAATGTGTCACCACCATAATAAGCCCCTGACGGAGATAAAATAATTAGTAATTTATATTGATGTGAAGAACGTACACCCAAAATACCTTCAGTAGCAAATACAAAAGGACGAATATATAACGATTGACCTTCGCCTTCAGGTACCCAATCTCGTTCAACGTCGACAAGCTGCTTCAACCCTTCTAATAATGCTTCTTCATCAACTTCTGGCATTTCTAAACGTGCTAAAGAATTATTAATACGTTTAAAGTTTTGATCTGGACGGAATAATACAACTTCGCCATTATGTTTATAGGCTTTAAGGCCTTCAAAAACTGCTTGCCCATAATGTAACCCTTGCGCTGCTGGTGAAATTTCAAATGGTGCGTACGGCACAATCTTCATATCATGCCATCCTTGATCAGCGTCATAATCAACACTTAGCATATAGTCTGTGAAATATTGTCCAAATCCCAAGTTTGCTGTATCAGGCTTTTCTTTTAAAGACTCTCTTTTTTCGAATTTTATTTTTTCTGACATGACTGTTGCCTCCTAATATAATTCCAATTAAATAGATACACTAAATTATATCAATCGTGATTCTACTATTCAATGAATTTTCTAAATATTCAAAATAGATATTCACTTTATTATGTATACAGTATAAGTAAAACACTACATTTATTAAGTTACAAGTTATGTTATTATCAACACTTATTTTTTCGGTAATTAAATTTGTGTTCTAATCGAAAATTAGCTTCTTTAAAAGTAAACTTGGAACTAAGATAGAGTTTTCTTTACCCTATATCCTATCATTCACTTTGACCATTTGAATCTAAAAAAATATCTGTATGAGGGGATATATAAATCGGACAATTTGTGCAATGTAGTTACTCGACAAACTGATTCGAACTTCTCTTGTCATTCAATATTTTGAAGTAGTATCTTTTATTAAAGTTTTAAAAGATAGCTATATACTTTAAAAAGTACGTATGGGCTCAGCATTCTTTTTGTTTTTTCTCAATTGCCTCTAACATCACTTTAGTCATAGTTGGTAAATCATATTTAGGATCAAATCCCCACTCATCCTCAGCACAGCTCGTATCTATACTATCTGGCCAACTTAATGCAATATCTTGACGCTCTAAATCAATGTCATAGTCTAAGGTAAAATCTGGATAGTATACTTGTATAGCTTGTTTTAACATTTCAGGTTCAATACTCATTGCACTTAAGTTATAGCCATTTCTTGTTTTTAATTTAACACTGTCTTCTTCCATTAATTTGATAATCGCATCAATAGCGTCTTCCATGTACATCATATCCATATAAGTGTAACGATTAATATAGCTTGTATAATGTCCTTTTTTAACTGCCTTAAAATACATATCAACTGCATAATCCGTTGTGCCACCGCCAGGTTCTTTAACATGTGAAATTAACCCAGGAAATCTAACGCTACGTGTATCCACTCCAAATTTGACATAATAATACTGACATAATAATTCCCCAGTTACTTTGTTTATACCATACATAGTCGTTGGTTGTTGTATTGTTAATTGAGGTGTATTTACTTTAGGTGTCGAAATACCAAAAGCTCCTATTGAACTTGGCGTAAAAAATTTTAATTGATACCTTCTTGCTGCTTCGAGTGTATTTATAAGTCCCCCCATATTCAAATCCCAGGCAACTAGTGGTTTCTTTTCCGCTGTAGCAGAAAGCAGTGCGGCCATATGCATAAGTGTATCGGCATTGAAATATCTCACTGTTTCAAATAAACGATTTCTATCTGTAACATCTAAGATTTCAAAAGGACCGTCTTTAACTGGAGAGTGTGGTTCTGGCTTTCTTATATCAGTAGCTAATACATTTTCAGTTCCATATCTTTCTCTACACTTAATAACTAATTCAGTACCAATTTGACCGAGTGCTCCAGTGATTATTATTTTTTTCATAAACTAATCTCCTTATATTAAAATATAAAACACAGCCTTTGTAGAATGAACAATCCTTTTACTTAAATAAAATATAATAATATGACGGTAATTTCTTTATAAAATATGTCCTTTATTTGTAAAGTCACGCGTGCGTTAGTCTGACGTTTGTCTGAGGGTACAGTGACTGACGACTAAAAAGGTGGATTTGAACTTTGTTAGTAACATACGATAAAATACATACTAAAAGAATTGAATGATAGAGAGGATTTGTATTGTAGATGAAAAGAAGCTCATACATACGTCATCAATCAAATTTAATTATATCTATGATTATTTTCGTTATTTTTATAATTGTAGATATCAATGTACTTATTTATAAACATCAAGTTGCACCTTTGCTATTATCAAGTATCAGTTTAATTATTTTTATCATGTTATTTGTAGTTGCATTGTTCAAATGTATAACTAATTATAAACATCAATCTTAGATAAAAGTAATTGCCCTATCGTCAGATAAAAAATAAATAGAGCAGTTACGACTCTACCTGCTCTATTTTCACTAACATTGATTTAACCTAAGATTGTATTAATTTTTTATAAAAATATTGTGCCACAATGATATCCACAATTGCTAGACCGACCGATTTAAAGACTGTCACTTCTTCTTCAGTTTCGCGACCCACTTTTTCACCAGAAATAATGTCGCCTAATTCACTATGTAGCATATTTTTAGTTAATATTCCTTCTGATTGAGGAATTTTTAAATCACCTGTTTCTTCTAAAGCTGCTTCCATAGATTCAACAACAATTTTATTAGCAACAAGCATTGTTTCTGAAGGTATTTCTTGCATATCTGGTTTAAAGGATCCGACTGCATTTAAATGCACGCCTGGATGTAAAGAATGGGTATAAACGGGCTGACTTGCATTTGTTGCTGTAACTACAATATCTGCACTGTCTATCGCTTCATCTGCCGATTTAAATACACTCACTTTAATATTAAATCGATTTCGTATATTTTGAGCAAAATTTTCTGCTTTTTCAAACGTTCTACTAGCGATGTGAATGTTTTCAATATCCCTAACAGCAAGTATCGCTTCAATCAGACCTTCAGCTTGTACACCTGCCCCTATTACACTAAGTGTTTTAGCGTTTTCTTTTGCTAGATATTTAGTAGCTACACCTGAAATTGCACCTGTTCTTACTTTAGTAAGAAAACCACCATCTAATATAGACAATGTTTCTCCTGTTTCATAGTCACTTAAAATAACCGATCCAGTAATAGTCGCTTTCTCTTTTTTTGAATTTTCAGGTGCAAATGAGACTGTTTTAAGTCCAACGATATTTAATTCATCGGATAATGCTGGCATCACTAAATAACGATTTTGCTCATTAAATGGCAAAACATATCTTAATGGTGTTATCGTCTTATTCTCTGAAAAAGCTTGCAAAGCTTTTTCTACTTCTAAAATGACTTCATTCATGTTTAATAATTGAGCTTGTGTTTGCTCATCTATATATTTCATTATTATGAATCCTCCTACGCTTTTAATATATTATATAGGATTATTTAGATGATTAACTTTTTCTCAAAGTGTAATATAACCAGATGTTGTTAAATCATAATTCTCTATTAAAATTCTTTTGCTATAAATAAACTTAAAAGTCTAAGCTCCCATCTCAAATAATATTGACTTTAAAAAGCTCCATTTTGCTAATCATTTTAAAAATAAAAATCATATATTTAGCTTTATCACAATATCTTCTTAATAATCATGATTATTTTGTATTAGGTATATGATATCGATGAACAGGTTTACCATTTTTTTTAATATAGGATTCAATTTGATATCCACCACATTTCTTCATCACTGTTTGAGAAGCAAAATTAAGTGGATTACATGTCATAAGTACGACCTCTACATTTAATGTCTTAAGTTCATCTAAAGCCTTTTCTAGAAGGATAGTAGCGTAACCTTTCCCTCTATAAGATTTAGCTACACCGTATCCCACATGACCACCAATATTTGATAGTTTATCATTTAATTGATGTCTGATATCAACAGCACCTATAATAATTGAATCTTTAAAATAAAATAGTGTTGTAGTCGGTACAAAGCCCTCATCAACTTCACTAGAATTAAGCCGATCAACCATATTGTTAAATGAATTATAATTGGCAATGTCTGTATTCCCTGGTATCACTTTTTCCTCATTTTCATACCACTCTTGAATATAATAATAGTATGCCTCTTTATCTTGATAGGTTATTGGTCTGATTTCTTCCACTTAAATACCCCATATCTTATATTATTGATAACTATATTTTAATGTGACTAAGTATGAACATCAAAAATTATAACAAACTGTCTCATCATAATTTTCTTACTTTTTAATTTTTCCCACTCCTAATAAGCTATAATTACTAATTCTAATATTCCTTTAGCAAGATGTTCATATTATATTAAAATGTCTCATAGCAATTAAATTCTTAGAAATACGACTAATTCACATCACTTCTTAGTATTTTAGTATTCTACATATTTTTGAATACTTTTACATAAACATTATCTTTTATTGTAACAGTTGATAACAAAAACTTTATGGATGATTTATTCTTATTAATTTAAGTGTGGTTTTATGATTTGTGTTGTATTTTTATGAGGGCTATCCCTTTATATTTAATCATTTTAATGTTTCCAAATGTTATGAGATAGTGTGAAAAAATGTTAGATATCGTATTAACAAAACAAAGTCTATTTAAGCTAAAATAATAATGATATACTAATATCAATAATTAAGATGGAAGAAGTGATACATGTGTTTGATTGGTTTCAATTAGCAAGTAATAAAGAAAAGAGAATGGTGCAATTACGACGATATTTGCATCAATACCCAGAACTTTCTTTTGAGGAAAAACGCACGCATGATTTTATTGTAAATCAATTGAGCCAATTAGCATGCACAATAGAAACACCAGTTGGACGTAATGGAATAAAAGCAACTTTTAAAGGATCTGATTCAAATGGCCCAACGATTGCATTGCGAGCAGATTTCGATGCATTACCTGTTCAAGAATTAAATGATGTACCCTATCGTTCAAAAAATAAAGGGTGCATGCATGCTTGTGGACATGATGGCCATACAGCTATTTTACTTGGAGTAGCTGAAATTGTTCACGAACATCGTCATTTATTGAAAGGTAATGTTGTTTTTATATTCCAGTATGGTGAGGAAATTATGCCAGGTGGTTCTCAAGAAATGATTGATGATGGCTGTCTACAGAACGTCGATAAAATTTATGGCACACACTTATGGAGTGGTTATCCGTCTGGGACAATCTATTCTAGGCCTGGAGCAATAATGGCTTCACCAGATGAATTTAGTGTAACTATATATGGAAAGGGTGGTCATGGTGCGAAACCACACGAAACAATCGACCCTATTGTCATTATGGCTGAGTTTATTTTAAGTGCCCAAAAAATTATTTCTCGAACAATTGATCCAGTAAAGGAAGCTGTTCTTACTTTCGGAATGATTCAAGCAGGATCAACAGATAGTGTTATTCCAGATACAGCTTTTTGTAAAGGGACTGTACGTACTTTTGACACAAAATTACAAAGTCATGTTCAAAATAAAATGGATAAGCTCTTACAAGGTTTATCTTTATCAAACGATATTACTTATGAATTGGAATACATTAAAGGTTATTTACCAGTACACAATCATCAACAATCATATGATGTAGTCAAACAAGCTGCTAATGATTTACATTTAAGATTTAATGAGTCAGACTTAATGATGATTGGTGAGGATTTTTCACATTATCTTAAAGTACGACCTGGTGCATTCTTCTTAACTGGTTGTGGTAATAAAGACAAAGGCATTACTGCACCCCATCATAATCCTCATTTTGACATTGATGAATCTTCATTAAAATATGCAGCCAGTGAATTTTTAAAAATATTAGAAATTGAAAATGTTTTTTAATAAGAGGATAACTAAGTATATTAAATCATTTAAATAAAATAGCATAATGAACAATGAATGAATTATATTCAGATATATAACAAAAAAGACTCCCTAATGGGAGTCTTTTTTGATGAATAATATATTATTCAAAGATTTCAGTTACAACGCCTGATCCAACAGTACGTCCACCTTCACGAATTGAGAAACGAGTTCCGTCTTCGATAGCGATTGGAGCGATTAATTCAACTGTCATTTCAACGTTGTCGCCAGGCATAACCATTTCTGTACCTTCTGGTAAGTTTACAACACCAGTTACGTCAGTAGTACGGAAATAGAATTGTGGGCGATAGTTAGTGAAGAATGGAGTGTGACGTCCACCTTCATCTTTAGATAATACGTATACTTCAGCTTTGAATTTTGTGTGTGGTGTAATAGAACCAGGAGCAGCTAATACTTGACCACGTTGTACGTCTTCACGTGCAACACCACGTAATAAAGCACCGATGTTGTCACCAGCTTCAGCGTAGTCTAATAACTTACGGAACATTTCTACACCAGTAACAGTTGTTTTAGAAGTTTCATGCATACCGATGATTTCAACTTCTTCACCAACTTTGATTTGACCACGTTCAACACGGCCTGTAGCAACAGTACCACGACCAGTGATTGAGAATACGTCCTCAACTGGCATCATGAATGGTTTGTCAGAATCACGTTCTGGAGTTGGAATGTAATCATCAACTGCTTGCATTAAGTCTAAGATTTTTTGTTCGTATTCAGCATCGCCTTCTAATGCTTTTAATGCAGAACCAGCGATTACAGGTACATCGTCACCTGGGAAGTCATATTCGCTTAATAAGTCACGAACTTCCATTTCAACTAATTCTAATAATTCTTCGTCGTCTACCATGTCAACTTTGTTTAAGAATACAACTAATGCTGGTACACCAACGTTACGTGATAATAAGATGTGTTCACGAGTTTGTGGCATTGGACCGTCAGCAGCAGATACAACTAAGATACCGCCGTCCATTTGAGCTGCACCAGTGATCATGTTTTTAACATAGTCAGCGTGTCCTGGGCAGTCAACGTGAGCATAGTGACGTTTGTCAGTTTGGTATTCGATATGTGCAGTATTGATTGTAATACCACGTTCTTTTTCTTCTGGAGCGTTGTCAATCATATCGTATGATTGTGCAACAGTGTCACCATTTTTAGCTAATACAGTTGCGATAGCAGCTGTTAAAGTTGTTTTACCATGGTCAACGTGACCGATAGTACCAATATTGGCATGTTCTTTTGAGCGATCAAATTTTTCTTTTGCCATTATTAAATCTCTCCTATTCTTAATAAAAGTTATTTCAAATTTATCTCTCATGATAGTTTCTCACCATCATGAGAAGAAAATTGATTGAGTATAGCATAAAAGAATTTATAATTCTTTTATAATGCATTTACCCCTAAAAATCAAATCATAAAAATGTCAGCTTATAAATAAGCTCAACCTGTATTTTAACCTAGCTTAGCTAGTCTTAACAAGTTATATTATTCACCTTTATTTTTCTTGATGATTTCTTCAGCAATTGATTTAGGAACTTCTGCATAGTGGTCAAAGTACATTGTGTAAGTACCGCGACCTTGCGTGTTAGAACGTAATGAAGTTGCATAACCAAACATTTCTGAAAGTGGTACATATGCGTTAACAACTTGAGCATTACCACGTGGTTCCATACCGTCTACACGTCCACGACGAGCAGTTACGTCACCCATGATATCACCCATATACTCTTCAGGCATTTCGATAGTAACTTTCATCATTGGTTCTAAGATAACTGGATCACATTTTTTAGCAGCTTCTTTAAGCGCTAATGAAGCAGCAATTTTGAAGGCCATTTCAGATGAATCGACATCATGATAAGAACCATCAAATAATTTAGCTTTAACATCAATTAATGGATAACCAGCTAAGACACCATTTTCCATAGCATCTTTAAGACCTTGTTCAACTGATGGAATGTATTCACGAGGAACTACACCACCAACAATAGCGTTTTCGAATTCGAAACCGCCACCTGTTTCGTTAGGAGTGAATTCAATGTGAACATCACCATATTGACCACGACCACCAGATTGACGTGAGAATTTACCTTGAACTTGTGCAGGTTGTTTAAATGTTTCACGATAAGAAACCATTGGAGCACCTACGTTACATTCAACGTTGAATTCTTTCTTCATACGGTCAACTAAAATATCTAAGTGTAATTCACCCATACCACCGATGATAACTTGTCCAGTTTCTTCATCTGTGTGTGCATGGAATGTTGGGTCTTCTTCTTGTAATTTAACTAAAGCTTGAGTCATTTTATCTTGGTCAGCTTTAGATTTTGGTTCAACTGATAAGTGGATAACTGGTTCTGGGAATTCCATTGATTCCAAGATAATGTCATTTTTCTCTCCACATAAAGTATCACCAGTACCTGTTTCTTTAAGGCCAACTGCAGCTGCAATTTCACCTGAGTAAACAGTGTCAATTTCTTGACGTGAGTTCGCATGCATTTGTAATAAACGTCCAACACGTTCACGTTTATCTTTAGAAGAGTTCTTCACATATGACCCTGAAGACAATGTTCCAGAGTATACACGGAAGAATGTTAATTTACCAACATAAGGGTCAGTCATAACTTTAAATGCTAAAGCAGCAAATTCTGCTGAATCATCTGGTTTAGCAACAACTTCTTCATCAGGGTTGTTCGCACGATGACCAATAATTGGTTTAACATCTAATGGTGAAGGTAAATAATCAATTACTGCGTTAAGCATTAATTGAACACCTTTGTTTTTGAACGCTGTACCACAAAGTACTGGGTAGAATTCTACGTCAGTAGTAGCTTGGCGGATAGCATCTTTTAATTCATCAACTGAAATCTCTTCATCCCCAAGATATTTCTCCATTAAATCGTCGTTGTTTTCAGCAACAGCTTCAATTAATTGAGCACGAGCTTCTTCAGCTCTCTCTTTATGATCTTCTGGGATTTCGATTTCATCGATTTCTGTACCTAGGTCATTTGTATATTTAAAGCATTTCATTTCTACTAAGTCAATGATTGCTTCAAATTCATCTTCTGCACCAATAGGTAATTGGATAGGTGCTGCATTTGCTTGTAAACGATCATGTAAAGTGCTTACTGAATATTCAAAGTTCGCACCTAATTTGTCCATTTTGTTTACAAAAACAATACGAGGTACACCATAAGTTGTTGCTTGACGCCAAACTGTTTCAGTTTGAGGTTCTACCCCTGATTGTGCATCAAGTACAGTAACGGCACCATCAAGTACACGTAATGAACGTTCAACTTCAACTGTGAAGTCTACGTGTCCAGGAGTATCGATGATGTTTACACGGTGACCTTGCCATTGTGCAGTTGTAGCCGCAGATGTGATAGTAATACCACGGTCTTGCTCTTGTTCCATCCAGTCCATTTGTGAAGCACCTTCATGTGTTTCACCAATTTTATGGATACGACCTGTGTAGTAAAGAATACGTTCAGTCGTAGTTGTCTTACCAGCATCAATGTGAGCCATGATACCGATATTACGAGTATTTTTCAAAGAAAAGTCTCTTGCCATGTATTTTTTCTCCTTCCAGTATTTACTGAATAAGTACTATAGATATGGCGATGCCCTAAGCATGAGCCATTTATTGGTAAACCACATAACGGAACACACTCAGGGTAATAGCTTTAATCTTACCAGCGGTAGTGAGCAAATGCTTTGTTCGCTTCAGCCATTTTGTGAGTGTCTTCACGTTTTTTGACTGCACCACCTGTATTATTTGCAGCATCTAAGATTTCGTTAGCTAAACGATCTTCCATAGTTTTTTCACCACGAAGACGCGCATAGTTTACTAACCAACGTAATCCAAGAGTAGTACGACGTTCTGGGCGCACCTCAACTGGTACTTGGTAGTTAGAACCACCTACACGACGAGCTTTAACTTCTAATACTGGCATAATATTATTAATTGCTTCTTCGAACACTTCTAATGCATCACGACCACTACGTTGTTCAACAAGATCAAATGCAGAATAAAGAATTCTTTGAGCTGTTCCACGTTTACCGTCTAACATAATTTTGTTAATTAATTTAGTAACTAACTTAGAGTTATGAATTGGATCTGGTAATACATCTCTTTTAGGTACTGATCCTTTACGAGGCATAATCTAAATCCTCCCTTCCTATTATAGTATATTATTAAAAGATATATTTAAAATTTACGTAATCTTAAACTTAATTTTTTGGTTTTTTAGTTCCGTATAATGAACGTCCTTGTCTACGTCCATCAACACCTGAAGTATCAAGTGCACCACGTACGATATGGTAACGCACACCAGGTAAGTCTTTCACTCGTCCACCACGAACAAGTACAACACTGTGTTCTTGTAAGTTGTGTCCGATACCAGGAATGTATGCGTTAACTTCAATGTTATTTGATAAACGCACACGTGCATATTTACGTAACGCAGAGTTAGGTTTTTTAGGTGTCATTGTACCTACACGAGTACATACACCACGTTTTTGAGGTGAGTTTAAGTTAGTAAATTGTTTCTTTTTACTATTGAAACCTCTGTTTAAAGCTGGTGAATCTGATTGTTTCGTTTTGCTTTTTCTTGGTTTACGTACTAATTGGTTAATAGTTGGCATTGAATATGTCCTCCTCTCTTCGTTTTTTAATCCCACACATCCAGGTGGTTCATTTTAAGGTTAAATAAAATTTAGTAAGTAAAACACTTACTAATTCTCACTTATTAATGCAACTATTGTCGCATTAACATTAATACCTACATATTTTCCTAACGCATGTTGGCTAGAAAAAAATGAGACTGGTATGTTTTTATGATTGATATAGCTTAACACGCGAGTTAGTAAATGAACTTCAACGTCTTGAGCAATAATCAATGATGTAACTTGATCTTTCTTTAACGCTTTAAGCGTTTCTTTAAGACCAACTACATATTGTTGTTTGTTAAAGCGTGCAACTTTTTCATTAGACATCTACATATCCTCCAAAGTTCTGCTTGCATCAACCTTTAATATATTAACATTATTTGTTACTAATAGTCAACAACTTATATTTGCATTTATAAATAAAATACAAAGCACTTCAAAATTTCATAGTAATTATTACAACATCTATAATTTATAGCAAAAAGAAGAGAGTGGGACATAAATTAAGCTAAACGCATCGTCCCACTCTTGAATGATATCTCTAGCACAAATATTTTCGTCTGAAAATCTCTGTACTAGAATTTTATGGTTCATAATTTTCGGTCTAATGTATGATTTGTGATAATGTCATAAATCAAAGTCTAATTAGACTCATTAATCTATCGTTTCAACTTCTTCACTTGTTTCTGTTACTGGTGCAGTAGCTTTATCGTATTGAATATCACTATAACGTCTCATACCAGTACCAGCAGGAATTAACTTACCAATAATAACATTCTCTTTAAGACCAAGTAAATCATCACGTTTACCTTTAATAGCTGCATCAGTAAGCACACGTGTTGTTTCTTGGAATGAAGCTGCTGATAAGAAGCTTTCAGTTTCCAGAGAAGCTTTAGTAATACCAAGTAATACTGGTTTAGCTGTAGCTGGACGTTTACGATGTTTGAATGCATCTCTGTTAGCGTCAGTAAAGTTATGAATATCAACTAGTGAACCTGGTAATAATTTAGTGTCACCAGCTTCAATGATGCGAACTTTACGTAACATTTGTCTTACCATAACTTCAACGTGTTTGTCGTCAATTTCAACACCTTGCATACGGTAAACTTTTTGTACTTCTTTTAATAAGTAACTTTCAGTTGCATTTAGGCCTGCTACAGATAAATAGTTTTTAGGTTCAATTGAACCTTCTGTTAGAACTTCACCACGTTCAACAGATTGACCTATTTCAACTTTAAGTCTTGAAGTACCTGATGCTAGATAAGATCTAGTTTCATTAGCACCTTTAACAATTATTTCTTGTTGGCGATCTTTTGCTAATTTAATATCATCAATTACACCTTCGATTTCAGTAATCACAGCTTGACCTTTTGGATTACGTGCCTCAAAGATTTCTTGGATACGAGGAAGACCTTGAGTGATGTCACTTCCTGCTACACCACCAGTGTGGAATGTACGCATTGTAAGTTGGGTACCTGGTTCACCGATAGATTGAGCGGCAATTGTACCAACTGCTTCACCCACTTCAACTTTTTCACCAGTAGCAAGGTTTTTACCATAACATTTTTCACATACACCATGACGTGTGTTACATGTAAATGCTGAGCGTATATACATTTGCTCAATACCTGCATCAGTGATTTGTTTTGCAATATCTGGTGTAATTAATTCGTCTGGGCGAATAATTACTTCGTCTGTTTCAGGATGTCGAATTGTTTCTTTAGAATAACGACCTTCGATACGTTCGATAAATGGTTCAATCATTTCAGTTCCTTCTTTTATATCAGAAACTAATAAACCACGGTCTGTACCACAATCTTCTTCACGAACGATAACATCTTGTGCTACATCAACAAGACGACGAGTAAGGTAACCAGAATCAGCTGTTTTAAGTGCTGTATCGGCAAGACCTTTACGCGCACCGTGTGTAGAAATAAAGTATTCTAATACCGTTAAACCTTCACGGAATGAAGATGTGATTGGTAATTCAATAATCTTACCAGATGGTGCTGCCATTAATCCACGCATACCAGCTAATTGAGTGAAGTTTGATGCATTACCACGGGCACCAGAATCACTCATCATAAATATTGGGTTAGTTTTTTCAAGAGACTGCATTAATTCGCCTTGAATTTGGTCTTTTGCGTCAGTCCAAATTTCTACAACAGCATTGTAACGCTCGTCTTCAGTGATTAAACCACGATTATACTGTTTAGTCACACGTTCAACTAATTTTTCATGTTCATCTAAAATGTCTTGTTTATCTGGAAGTACAACAATGTCAGAAACACCAACAGTAATACCAGCTTTAGATGAGAATTTGAATCCTAAATCTTTCATTCTATCAAGCATCATTGAAGTATCAGTAATGCTAAATCTATTGAATACTTCTGCGATGATATTTCCTAAGAACTTTTTGTTGAAAGGTTCAATAAGTTCTGTATTATCAAAGTATTCTTTTAGTCCACCTTCACCTAATTGTGTAGGATCAACAAAGTATTTATCAGGTGTCGTTCTTTCTAGATTAGCTTGACTTGGTTCATTAATGTATGCAAATGAATCAGGAATAATTTCATTGAAAATAATTTTACCTACTGAAGTAGCTAAAATTTTGCTATTTTGCTCATCAGTAAACGTTGGATTATTAAATGAATTAGCATGAACACCTATACGAGTGTGTAGATGTACATAACCATTTGCATAAGCTTTTAAAACCTCATTAGTATCGTTAAAGATTGCACCAGTATTCACGGCATCTTTTCGCTCTAATGTTAGGTAATAGTTACCTAAAACCATATCTTGTGATGGTGTTACAACTGGCTTACCATCTTTAGGGTTTAGGATGTTTTGTGCTGCAAGCATAAGCATACGTGCTTCAGCTTGAGCTTCTTTTGATAATGGAACGTGAACAGCCATTTGGTCACCATCAAAGTCTGCATTATAAGCAGTTGTAACAAGAGGGTGAAGGCGAATTGCACGACCTTCTACTAGAGTAGGTTCAAATGCCTGAATACCTAGTCTGTGTAGTGTTGGAGCACGGTTTAATAGTACTGGATGTTCAGTTATAACATCTTCAAGCACATCCCAAACTTCATCGTCCATACGTTCAATTTTACTTTTAGCATTTTTAATGTTTGTAGCAATCTCACGTTGAACTAACTCTTTCATAACGAATGGTTTAAATAATTCAAGCGCCATTTCTTTTGGTAAACCACATTGATACATTTTCAAGCTTGGTCCAACTGCGATAACTGAACGCCCTGAATAGTCAACACGTTTACCTAGTAAGTTTTGACGGAAACGTCCTTGCTTACCTTTAAGCATATGTGAAAGAGATTTCAATGGACGGTTACCTGGTCCCGTTACAGGGCGACCACGACGACCATTGTCAATTAAAGCATCGACTGCTTCTTGTAACATACGTTTTTCATTTTGAACAATGATGCCTGGTGCTCCAAGGTCTAATAAACGTTTTAAACGGTTGTTACGATTGATAACACGACGATACAAGTCATTTAAATCACTTGTAGCGAAACGTCCACCGTCTAATTGAACCATCGGACGAATTTCAGGTGGTATAATAGGTAATACATCTAAAATCATCCAAGAAGGATTATTCCCAGAATTTCTAAATGACTCAACTACCTCTAAACGTTTAATCGCACGTGTTAATCTTTGACCTGTTGCAGATTCAAGCTCATCACGTAACTCTTTTAATTCTTCATCTAAATCAATTTCTTCTAATAGGTCTTTTATACCTTCTGCACCCATTTTGGCAACAAATTGATTTGGGTATTTATCATAATATTCTCTGAATTCAGCTTCAGATAATAATGTTTTCTTTTCAAGTCCAGTTGGTCCTGGATCAACTACAACATATGAAGCGAAGTATATTACTTCTTCTAATGCTCTAGGAGACATATCTAATAATAGCCCCATACGACTTGGAATTCCTTTGAAATACCAAATGTGAGATACGGGTGCTGCTAATTCAATATGACCCATTCTTTCACGACGCACTTTTGATTTCGTTACTTCAACGCCACATCTATCACATACCATACCTTTGTAGCGTACACGTTTGTACTTACCACAACTACATTCCCAATCTTTAGTAGGTCCGAAAATTCTTTCACAGAATAGACCATCTTTTTCAGGCTTAAGTGTACGGTAATTTATTGTTTCAGGTTTCTTAACTTCACCATAAGACCAAGAGCGAATTTTTTCAGGTGAAGCCAATCCTATTTTCATATAATGGAAATTATTTACATCAATCAAGGAGCCTACCTCCTTCAATTTAGATTAGCTGTGCTATTTGATTGATTACATTCATTGAAATTAAATACCTTAAAGAGGTTGAAATGACTAGCATTTCATACCTCTATGGTTTCAGTTATCTTAAGTGCTTATTAATCGGTAGTTTCTTTTTGTGATTCTGGAGCACTCTTTTGTTGTAAATCTACTTTGCGTTCTGCTGCATCTTCGTCATCAACATCGGCCATTTCGATTTCATTATCATGCTCATCCATCACTTTAACATCTAGACCTAAACTTTGTAGTTCTTTCATCAATACTCGGAATGATTCTGGAACACTAGGTCTAGAAATATTCTCACCTTTAACTATAGACTCGTAAGTTTTAACACGACCTACAGTATCATCAGATTTATAAGTTAAGATTTCTTGTAAAGTATAAGCAGCACCATAAGCTTCAAGTGCCCATACCTCCATCTCACCGAAACGTTGACCACCAAATTGTGCTTTACCACCTAATGGTTGTTGTGTAACAAGTGAGTATGGTCCAGTAGAACGTGCATGTAACTTATCATCTACCATGTGTGCAAGTTTAAGCATATACATGACACCAACTGAAATACGATTATCGAAAGGTTCACCAGTTCGTCCATCGTATAGGACAGTTTTACCATCACGCGCCATTCCAGCTTCTTCGATAGTTGACCAAACGTCATCATCGTTGGCACCATCAAACACTGGAGAAGCAACGTGGATTCCTAAGTTTTTAGCTGCCATACCTAAATGTAATTCTAATACTTGTCCAATGTTCATACGTGATGGTACACCTAATGGGTTTAACATAATGTCGATTGGTCGACCATCTGGTAAATATGGCATATCTTCTTCTGGAACAATCTTAGAAATAACACCTTTGTTACCGTGACGACCACACATTTTGTCACCAACATGTATTTTACGTTTTTGGACAATATATACACGTACTAATTGGTTAACTCCAGGAGATAAAGTATCGTCTCCTTCTTCACGATTAAAGACTTTAACATCTAAAACGATACCGCCAGCACCATGAGGTACACGTAATGATGTATCACGAACCTCACGTGCTTTTTCACCAAAGATAGCGTGTAATAATCTCTCTTCAGCTGTTAATTCTGTTACACCTTTAGGCGTTACTTTACCTACTAAGATGTCACCGTCTTTAACCTCTGCACCAACGTAAACGATACCACGATCATCTAAGTTCTTAAGTGCACTTTCAGATACGTTTGGAATATCACGTGTGATTTCCTCAGGTCCTAATTTCGTATCACGAGCTTCTGACTCATACTCTTCAATATGAATAGATGTATATACATCATCTTTAACTAGTCGTTCACTCATAATTACAGCATCCTCATAGTTGTAACCGTCCCATGTCATGAAACCAACAACTACATTTCGTCCTAATGCCATTTCTCCTAATTCCATTGAAGGACCGTCCGCTAAAATCTCATTATATTCAACAACATCTCCAATTGATACAATCGGACGTTGGTTATAACAAGTACCAGAGTTTGAACGCTTGAATTTCGCTAAAGGATAACGATCTAATTCACCTTCATGCTCAGTTCCATTTTCTTCAACTAAACGACGAACTAAAATTTCATTAGATTCAACATGTTCAACGCGCCCTCTATGCTTAGCAGTGATTGCAGCACCAGAGTCTCTTGCGGCTACATGTTCCATACCTGTACCCACAAATGGAGCTTCAGGATTCATTAAAGGCACTGCTTGACGTTGCATGTTTGCTCCCATTAACGCACGGTTAGAGTCGTCATTTTCTAAGAATGGAATACATGCTGTTGCTGCTGAAACAACTTGTTTTGGTGAAACGTCCATGTAATCCATTTTCTCTTTAGCCATAACAGTGTTATTACCACGGAAACGACAAACAACTTCATCATCTAAGAAACGTCCATTTTCATCAAGTCTAGAATTAGCCTGTGCAACAACGTAGCTATCCTCTTCATCAGCTGTCAAATAATCTATTTGATCGGTGATTGAGTTTGTATCTAAATCCACTTTACGATATGGCGTTTCAATAAAACCAAATTCATTCACTCTAGCATAACTTGACAATGAGTTTATTAAACCAATATTAGGACCCTCAGGTGTTTCAATTGGACACATACGCCCATAGTGAGAGTAGTGAACGTCACGCACTTCCATTTGAGCACGTTCACGTGTTAATCCACCAGGCCCTAAAGCAGATAAACGACGTTTGTGCGTTAACTCTGCTAACGGGTTAGCTTGGTCCATGAATTGAGATAATTGTGAACTACCAAAGAATTCTTTGATTGATGCAATAACTGGTCTGATATTAATCAGTTGTTGTGGCGTAATAGAATCTGTATCTTGTATTGACATTCTTTCACGAACAACACGTTCCATTCTTGATAAACCGATACGGAATTGATTTTGTAATAGCTCGCCGACAGAACGTAAACGACGATTACCTAAATGATCAATATCATCTGTATAACCAATGCCATTCAATAAGTTGAAGAAATAACTCATTGAGGCAACAATATCTGCTGGAGTAATACATTTAACTTCAGAATCAGGTAGTGCATTACCAATGACAGTAGTCGTACAACCTTCTTCATCGTTAGGCACATATACTTTAATAGATTGGATTTCTACAGGTTCGTCAATTACGCTACCTTCAAGTTCAAATACTTCGCTATTAGCGTTTGTTTCTAATACGTCCATGATTTCGTCAAGTTTACGACGATCTAAAACTGTTCCTTCGTCAACGACAATTTCACCAGTTTCACTGTTAACAATTGGCTCTGCTAATTTTTGATTGAACAAACGATGTTTTAGGTGTAATTTTTTGTTCGCTTTATAACGACCTACACTAGCTAAATCATAACGTTTAGGGTCGAAGAAACGAGAATATAATAAACTTTTAGCATTTTCTACTGTTGGTGGTTCGCCAGGACGTAAACGTTCATAAATCTCTAATAAAGCTTGTTCTGTATTTTCTGTCCCATCTTTTTCTAATGTATTACGTAAATACTCGCTGTCTCCTAATAAGTCAACAATTTCTTGATCAGTTGAGAAACCTAGCGCACGTAGTAATACAGTCAATGGTAATTTACGTGTTCTATCGATACGAACATATACAACATCTTTAGCATCTGTCTCATACTCTAACCAAGCACCACGGTTAGGAATGATTGTTGCATCATAGTTTTCACGTCCATTTTTATCGATTTTCTCGTTAAAATACACGGATGGTGAGCGAACTAATTGAGATACGATAACACGTTCAGCACCATTAATTACGAACGTACCTGTATCTGTCATCAGTGGAAAATCACCCATGAAGACTTCTTGTTCTTTAACTTCACCAGTTTCTTTAATAATAAGACGCACTTTCACACGAAGAGGTGCTGCATAAGTAGCGTCACGGTTTTTTGATTCTTCTAAATCATATTTAGGTTCACCTAATCTGTAATCTACAAATTCTAAAGATAGGTTGCCAGTGAAATCTTCAATTGGAGAAATATCTCTGAACATTTCTAATAAACCTTCTTTAAGGAACCAATCATAAGATTTTGTTTGAATTTCTATTAAGTTTGGTAATTCTAATACTTCTGAAATTCTCGCGTAATTTCTACGTTTACGATGTCTTCCATATTGGACAACTTGACCTGCCAAACAGATTCACCCCTCAAAAATTGTGTGTTCACCCTTACTTTTCAATTGAATATAATAAATAATATAAAAGACAAAAAGAAAACGGCAACACATATGATGACACCATTTTCGATTTCTATTTACACTTAATTAATTTATCCATTTTACGTAAAAGTACACACTTATTGAACATAAATTTTTACATTTTATAACTATATCAGAATACCATTTCGAAATCAACCTTTTATACTTTTCAAAATATAATATCCTTTACTCTTAGCTATAATTTCTACATTGCCAAATAGTTCTTCTATTTTCTTTTTAGCTGAAGGCATACCTTGCTTTTTTTGAATGACGACATAAAGTTCACCTGTAGTCTTGAGTCTGTCAAACGCTTGTTCAAAGATTCGATGAACAATGTCCTTACCAGCTCTAATAGGGGGATTAGTTAAAATGTAATCAAAGCACTGATGATTGACAGCAGATAAACAATTACTTTCCATAATCGTTACATTATCCACTTGATTTTTCGTCTTATTCATTTCTGCCAACGCCAAGGCTCTATTGTTAATATCCAACATTGTAATCTGATGGTGTGGAGATGCTTTTCCTATTGCTAAACCGATAGGACCATATCCACATCCTACATCCGCAATGGTTTTACTTGGACCTGGAGGATGTTCTTTTAAAAATGTTTTAATTAGTAAGTCTGATCCAAAATCCACACTATCTTTTGAAAACACTCCAGCGTCAGTAGTAAGTTCTAGTTGCACCTTTTTTATTTGATAACTAATTCTTTTTGGGTTACTTTTAACATCAGGTTGCTCATCGTAATAATGACTCATTTCTTCACCTCTATTTTTATCATTCAATCCAAAAGCATTTAGTATGCTTGTATTAATTAATTGAAAAACCCCGTTATAAGAATAACGGGGTTTTAACTTCTCAAAGAATTCAGGTTGCATTTGCATTGAAATCTATATTAAATAGGTTAAACATACATTTTCAACCTAACTATTTAATTAGAAAGTAGAAACTATTTTAATTCTACGCTAGCTCCAACTTCTTCTAATTGTTCTTTAAGTTTTTCAGCATCTTCTTTAGGCATAGCTTCTTTAATTACTTTAGGAGCTCCGTCTACTAATTCTTTAGCATCTTTTAATCCTAAGCCAGTTGCTTCTTTAACTGCTTTAACAACTTTAATTTTTGAAGATCCAGCTGAAGTTAATTCAACATCAAATTCAGTTTTTTCAGCTGCATCATCTCCGCCACCAGCTGCACCTGCTGCTGCTACTGGAGCTGCTGCAGTTACACCAAATTCTTCTTCAATTGCTTTTACTAAATCGTTTAATTCTAATACTGACATTTCTTTAATTGCTTCAATGATTTGTTCTTGATTAGCCATTTTATATTTCCTCCATTAATTTAATTTTTATGCGCAATTATTCAGCGCTTTCTTCTTTTTGTTCTCCAACAGCTTTAACTGCATAAGCGAAGTTGCGTACAGGTGCTTGTAATACAGATAAAAGCATAGATACAAGACCATCGTGTGAAGGTAATGAACCAACTGTTTTAACTTCTTCAGCAGAGATAACGTTACCTTCCATAACGCCTGTTTTAACTTCTAAAGCTTCATGTTCTTTTGCAAATCCCGCAATAACTTTTGCTGGTGCAACAACATCTTCAGTAGAAGTTGCGATTGCTGTAGGACCTGTTAAGAATTCATCCAAGCCTTCGATACCTGCTTGTTCAGCAGCACGACGAACCATAGTGTTTTTGTATACTTTATACTCAACACCAGCTTCACGTAATTGTGAACGTAATTCAGTAACTTCTGCTACAGTTAAACCACGGTAGTCAACGATAACTGTTGAAACTGAATTTTTAAGTTGTTCAGCGATAGTATCGACTTGTTGTTTTTTTGCTTCAATGATAGCAGACATTCAGACACCTCCATTTAAATTTATTGGGTGCTTTTTTTAATCACAATAAAAAAAGCACTTTCTACCCACGGCAAAAAGTGCTTGAAAGATCATTAATCATCACGTTCAAGTCAATTTTAGCCTCGGTAGGATATTGTTTTAAGTTATTAATAACTCCTACTGTCTTAGGTAAAATAATCACAAGTATTAATATAACTGCTTTAGTATAAAAAGTCAACAAAAAATTACAGACTAAAATTGATAGTTAGCCTGTAATTTGTTTTCTATTTAAAATTTATAGTTTGAAAGATGAAGTATCGACTTTCACTCCAGGACCCATTGTTGTTGTAACAGCAACAGATTTGAAGTAAGTACCCTTAGCAGAAGCTGGTTTAGCTTTCGCTAATACATCTTGTAAAGTTCTGAAGTTATCAACTAATTTTTCTTCATCGAATGACACTTTACCAATTGACGCATGTACAATACCTGCTTTTTCAGCACGATATTCTACCTTACCAGCTTTGATTTCTTCAACTGCTTTTTTAACATCCATTGTTACAGTGCCAGTTTTAGGGTTAGGCATTAAACCTTTAGGTCCTAATACTCGACCAAGTTTACCAACTTCACCCATCATGTCAGGTGTAGCTACAACTACGTCGAAATCAAACCAACCTTGTTGGATTTTTTGTACGTAATCTGCTTCACCTACATAATCTGCACCTGCTTCTTCAGCTTCAGTGATTTTATCGCCTTTAGCGAAAACGAGTACACGTTGTGATTTACCAGTACCGTGTGGTAATACTACTGCACCACGGATTTGTTGGTCATTTTTACGTGTATCAATTCCTAAACGGAATGCAACTTCAACAGAAGCATCGAAATTAGCAACGCTAGTTTCTTTAGCTAATTTGATTGCTTCTTCAACACTATAGTATTGAGTGCGGTCAACTTTACTAGCTGCTTCTTGATACTTTTTACCTTTTTTAGCCATTTATAGTTCCTCCTTTAGTGGTTTTAGCGGAATTTCCTCCCACATTCACTTGCGCCTTGCAAGTTAAGAGCAGATAACAGAGATGAACGTTAACATCACTACTTTGCAATGTTAGCAAACCAATAGACAATATTCATTGTATACCTATCTGTTACCTGCTTTTTATCGTCTAAATTAAGTTTATTTCAAATTAATTTAAAAAGTTTCGCTTTATTATTGTACAGTGATACCCATGCTACGTGCAGTACCTTCAATAATACGCATTGCCGCTTCTTCGTCTGCAGCATTTAAGTCTTGCATTTTTGTTTGAGCAATTTCGCGTACTTGATCTTTAGTTACTGTTGCAACTTTAGTTTTATTAGGTTCCCCAGAACCTTTTTCAACACCAGCTGCTTTTTTAAGTAGTACTGGAGCCGGCGGAGTTTTTGTAATGAATGTAAATGAACGGTCTTCATAAACACTGATTTCTACCGGAATGATTAAACCTGCTTGTTCTTGCGTACGAGCATTGAATTCTTTACAGAATCCCATAATGTTCACACCTGCTTGACCTAATGCTGGACCAACTGGTGGTGCTGGATTCGCTTTACCTGCAGGAATTTGCAATTTAACTACTTTTTCTACTTTTTTAGCCACGATGTGCACCTCCTTGATATCGTGATGTGGTCACAGGGCTTAGTTTTGCCCTCCCACTCTTAAACATTTCGTGACGAAATGAGCGCTATAAAAGCGCGACCACATTATTTTAACACTTATATTGATAAAAAATCAATAGTAAAATTTCATCTTTACTAACTACGCTATTATTATTTGTTTTATTTTATACATTCATATCGTTTGTTAATGTACATCCATCACTTATAAATAAAGGAATATACTTTTCTAACCTACAATTCTATTTTCTTTTAATGAATATTTTTTTAATCTATTCAAATGTGTTTTGAATAAATTTAAACAAAATGGTTTTATAATTTTTCAATTTGGTCAAATTCAACTTCTACAGGTGTTTCACGACCAAACATATCCACAAGTACAGTAAGCTTGAATTTATCCGCTTCAATCTCTTGTACTTCTCCAACTTGATTAGCAAAAGGACCTGATTGGATACGAACTTGTTCTCCAACATCGAGTTCAACATCTATTGTTTTCTCTTTAAGACCCATTTGCTTAAGAATGAAGCGTACTTCTTCAGGAAGTAGTGGGTTAGGTTTTGAGCCTGCACCTGCAGATCCGACAAATCCTGTAACTCCAGGAGTATTTCTAACTACATACCACGACTCATCTGTCATGATTAACTCAACTAACACATATCCAGGAAATGTTTTCTTCACAAGCTTTTTAGCTTTCCCGTCCTTAACTTGAGTTTCTTCCTCTTCTGGTATGACAACTCTGAAAATTTGTTCAGTCATATTCATAGATTCTACTCTTTTTTCTAAATTCTTTTTAACTTTATTTTCATATCCAGAATAGGTATGTACAGCATACCAACGCTTAGCGCCTACTTCTTCAGACATGTCTTCACTCCTAACCTAAAAATAATTGTTTTAATGCATTAATTCCTATGTCTAAGGCATAGAAAAAGACTAAGAAGAATATCACTGTAGATACAACTATTATTGTATATTTAAATAATTCTTCCTTAGTTGGCCAACTCGTCTTTTCCATTTCTGACTTAACACCTTTAAAGAAACTTTCTTTTTTAGCCATCATAAGACCTCCACACTCTATGACTTTCTAATGAAAGTCATATTCAATTAATTGATATCATCTTATTTTGATTCTTTATGAACTGTATGCGCGTTACATCTTGGACAGTATTTTTTTAAAGTAAGTCTCGTTGCTGAGCCTTCTTTTTTAGGAACATTGTAATTCCGATTGCCACAATTCTCACAATTCAAAGGTACTTTCTTCACAATTATTCACCTTTACTCATTATAATACCAATATACTATACATAAGTATTGTATTAAATGTCAAACTTATACGCCACGCTATAATTTCCTCACTATACAGTATACTCTTTACATATTATTTTCTTATTTAAAACTTCTTTTAAGTTTCCATTTACTACGTTGAATCGCATTATAAACAACTTTGGATTCTAAATTTAAAACCATGGCAATCTCTTTTGGCTTGTAATCATTAAGTAGTAATCGAATAATACGTCTTTCCATTCGACTGAGTTTGTCTTCGCTTCTTTTAAAAGCTAATGTTAATTCTTTTCTAATTATCGATCTTTCTATATCGTTTAATGCCAAAGTAGCATTATATTCAACAATACATTCATTAACAAGTAGCGGTTGACGTTTATAATTCGCTCTTACTTTTCTAAGATAGTCATATTTAACCGAACGAATTAAGAAGTAAATATAATGTTCTATTGGTACACCTTGTTGATGGTCGAATTTATGCAAGGCACGGTAGAATTTAATAACAATCTCTTGATACATGTCCTCAATGTCATACTTATTATGGGAGATATACCTTATTTTTTTGTAAATCAGTGGCTTTAGTTCTTCTATTAAAGACTCAAATAGTTCTTCAGAACATTTATTTTCTGTTTGCGATAGACACATTGCTGTATATTCTTGTTGCTGTTTATTCAGATTCATATATCTAACCTTTCGAGTAAGTTGAAATTAGTTTATATGAAATCTATCTAAAATCACAACAGAGCAAAATTAGTCTTTTTTCTGATTGCCACGTCTAATCTTTTCAAATTCTTCAAGTATCTCATTAGATAACGGAATTCTAATTCTTGGTTTCTTTTCGCTAAAATCATCAAGTGACTTGTTAACAACAACCTCATTTTCTTTTAATTCGCGCCACATTTCTCTTGAAGAAATACGATATGCACCTGAACCAAAAATAGCATGTTGTTCACTCATATCACTTGTTACAACGGTAATGTGTGTCGTGTGTTTATTATATAGTTCATACACGTAGCGTTCTATAAAACTATCTGCAGTTTCTTTTTCTTTAGTAAAGATTGTTTTGACGCCATGATAGAAGTATTCCCTTTCTATCCCTGACTGTTCATAGGCATCAAATACACAGACAATTTCATCTGCTATTAATGCATTGTAGTTGGCAATTGTGTCTAATAATTGCTCTCTAGCTTCTTCTAAATTCTCTTTAGCAACAGTGCTAAGTGTTGAGGATTGGCCAATCATATTGTAGCCATCTATAATTAAGTATCTTTTCTTCATGACTTTTCCTCTAACTGATGACGTTTACGATATACTTCATACATCATTAAACTTGCAGCCACAGAAGCGTTCAAGCTATTGACATGTCCAACCATTGGAATCTTAATATGAAAATCACACTTATCACTCACTAAACGACTCATACCTTGCCCCTCACTACCTATAACAATACCTAGTGACATATCTGCTTGTAAATCTCTATAATCCGTTGCATTACTAGCTTCTGTACCCGCAATCCAAAAGCCGCTGTCTTTTAATTCATCGATAGTTTTCGAAAGATTAGTAACTCTTATGACCGGAACATGCTGAATCGCTCCTGTAGAAGCTTTGGCAACGGTCTGTGTTAACGCAACTGATCGTCTTTTAGGTATAATAACCGCATCAACACCAGAAGCATCTGCTGTTCTTAATATAGAGCCAAGATTATGCGGATCTTCTAAACCATCTAAAATGATAACAGTTGAATAACGGTCTTTTTTCTTTTGTTTTTGTAAAAATTCATCGAAGTTTGCATATTCATATGGGGCTACTAAAGCAGCCACACCCTGGTGAGGTGCATTTGCTAAAAAATCTAATTTAGATTTTGGTACCGTTTGTACAATTAATTTTTGTGATTTTGCATTTTTTAAAATGTCGTTAATTTGTTGCTTTTTTATACCATCTTGAATCAAAATCTTATTTATGGCGTGACCTGATATAATTGCTTCTTTAACTGCGTGTCTACCTACTATCACTATATCTTCCACATTCACACTACCTTTCATCCACTATCCTAACAATTGTTTCTAATAAGTTTTCTAATCGTTCTGATTGATGATCTAAATATAAAAATCCGATAACAGCTTCTAACGCTGAACTTTTACGATAAGTTTGAATGTCAGTATTTTTAGCCTTTGTATAACTTTTAGCGTTACGTCCTCGTTTTAAAACACTTAGCTCTTCCTCTGTAAACCAGTCAATCTCTAACAAATACTCTAAAGTCTCAGCTTGACTTTTCGCTGAAACGTAACTTTTCGATACTTGGTGCAAACGATGAGGTTTACTTTGTAATTTTAGCACGATATATTCACGCACATGTTGATCAAGTACTGCATCACCCATATATGCCAATGTTAAAGGATTAAGAAGTTTTACATTCATATGTTTAGCCACGTTTAAATCTTACACCTTGTGGGGTATCTTCTAAAATGATATGACGTGTTTTTAACATATCTCTAATTTCATCTGCTCGTGCGAAATCTTTATTTTTACGTGCTTCATTACGCTCCTCAATCAATTGTTCAATGTCTTCATCTAGTAACTCTTCTGTTTCTTTACTCTTAAGTGGTACACCAAGAACGTCACTAAAAATGCTATACACTTCTTTAAATCTATTTAAAACTTTTGTTGAAGTTGTGTTTTCTAATACATATTTATTTGCAAGTTTAGCTAAGTCATACCATGCAGTTACTGCATTAGCAGTATTAAAGTCATCATCCATTACTGTTTCAAATTGATTTAGTATTTTATCTATTTGTTGTATATATTCTGATTGTTCTTCCAAATCTGTAGCAATTTCTTCTCTTTCCTCAATTAACTTGTAGCTATTACGTATACGTTCAAGACCACTTCGCGCCGCACCTACTAATTCTAAATTGTAGTTTATTGGGCTACGATAATGCACACTAATCATAAAGAATCGTAATACGTCTGGATCGACTTCTTTAATGATATCGTGAACTAAAATGAAATTTCCTAGAGACTTACTCATTTTCTCATTATCAATATTAATAAAACCATTATGCATCCAATAATTTGCGAAAGGAGCATGATTATGAGCCTCTGATTGAGCAATTTCATTTTCATGATGCGGAAATTGTAAATCTGAACCACCTGCGTGAATATCTATTGTAGGTCCTAGTTCATGATAAGCCATTACCGAACATTCAATGTGCCAACCTGGTCTACCTTTACCAAACGGACTATTCCAACTAATTTCCCCTGGCTTAGCTTTCTTCCATAAAGTAAAATCTAACGCATCTTCTTTTTGTTCTCCAGCTTCAATACGAGCGCCAACTTTCAAATCATCTAATGATTGATGACTTAACTTACCATATCCATCAAATTGACGTGTTCTAAAATAGACATCACCGTCACTTTCATATGCATAACCTTCATCTACTAATTCCTTGATAAAATCAATAATTTCACCCATATGGTGCATCACACGCGGATTAGATGTAGCCTTTTTCACATTCAAAGCACCAACGTCCTCATAAAAAGCTTTAATATACTTTTCAGCAATTTCAGGAACACTTTCATTGAGTTCTTTAGAGCGATTAATGAGTTTATCATCAACGTCTGTGAAATTAGAAACATAAATGACCTCATATCCCTTATATTCGAAATATCTTCTGACTACATCATAATTAATAGCTGGTCGTGCATTTCCAATATGAATATAATTGTAAACTGTCGGCCCACATACATACATTTTGACCTTACCTGGTTCAATGGGCTCAAACGTCTCTTTCCGACGTGTTAAGGTATTATATAATGTAATCATCTTGAATCTCTCCATTCTTAGCTTTTTCAAGCTGTCTTTCTAAGTGTTTAATTTGTTCAAAAAGTGGATCAGGTAAGTTACGGTGATCAAATGTTTTACCAATACGTCTACCTTCTTGTTTAACAATGTGACCTGGTATACCTACTACAGTTGTATAACTAGGAACTGACTGTAATACTACAGAATTAGCTCCAATATTCACATTTGATTCAATTTTTATATTACCTAATATCTTAGATCCAGCTGCTATCAACACATTATCACCAATATCAGGATGGCGCTTTCCTTTTTCTTTACCTGTACCACCTAAAGTAACTCCTTGATAAATAGTGACATTATCACCAATTGTACATGTTTCTCCAATAACTACACCCATGCCATGGTCGATAAATAAACGCTTACCAATTTTTGCACCTGGATGTATTTCGATTCCGGTGAAAAAACGTGATAATTGAGAAATCATTCTGGCTGCTACATAACGTCTATTTTTATATAATTTATGGGCAATTAAGTGACTCCAAACTGCATGTAATCCAGCGTAAGTAGTTATTACTTCTAAAGTCGAGCGCGCTGCAGGATCCTGTTCAAACACCATCTTTATATCGTCTCTCATTCTTTTTAACACGAACGTCTCCCCCTTAGTCTAATCAAATTAATTTCAACACGTTTAAATCACTACACGGAATATCACTGATAGCATAGTTTAAAAATATGAAAAGAGCACCTCTAACATTTGTTGCTAGAGGCGCTCTCGCACGGTTCCACTCTTCATTTAATAGCAATACTCATATTTGATTTATTACTATTCTCATCTCAATTATTTATTTTTATTAACAAAGGTGCATTCATTAATATTTATGATGTGCTCACAGCTCCTGCACACTCTCTGACACATAAACATTTAACTACTAATCCTTTGAATCATTTTATATTTATAATCATATGTTGTCACTTGTAAAATTTCAAGTCGTAAACACTTTATGACTTAATATTTATTAAATAAATAACTAATCCTATTTATTTAAACAAGTTTTTTTAAGCGTGACAATACTTTATCTTTGCCTAATACTTCAATTGTGTTAGGTAATTCAGGACCATGCATTTGTCCAGTAACAGCAACACGAATAGGCATAAATAATTGTTTACCTTTAATACCAGTTTCTTTTTGAACTTCTTTAATCATTTTTTTAATTTCAGTTGCCTCAAATGATTCTAAAGATTCTAATTTACCATATAAATGGTTCATTAGTTCTGGCACTTGTTCTCCTTGTAATACCTCTTGTTCATCTTTTCCTAGTTCCGGCATTTCATGGAAGAACATTTCTGATAATGGAACAATTTCACCAGCGTAACTCATTTCTTTTTGATACAACGCTATTAATTTACGTCCCCATTCTCTATCCTTTTCTGATGGGTTTTCAGGTATAAGATTAGCCTTGATTAAATGAGGTAATGCAAGTTCAAATACTGTTTCTGTATCTTTTGTTTTCATATACTGGTTGTTAACCCAAGCAAGTTTTTGTCTATCGAACATAGCTGGAGACTTAGACAAGCGTTTTTCATCAAAAATCTTTATAAATTCTTCTTTAGAAAAGATTTCCTCTTCACCTTCAGGTGACCAACCTAATAATGTAATAAAGTTAAATAATGCTTCTGGAAGATATCCTAAATCACGATATTGCTCGATAAATTGTAGGATTTGACCATCCCGCTTGCTTAACTTTTTACGCTCTTCATTAACAATGAGTGACATATGACCAAAACGAGGTGCTTCCCATCCAAATGCTTCATATATCATTAACTGCTTAGGTGTATTCGAAACATGGTCATCACCACGTATAACATCTGATATTTGCATATAATGATCATCTACGGCAACTGCAAAATTATAAGTCGGAACACCATCTTTTTTTACAATTACCCAGTCTCCGATATTGTCAGATTCAAAGGAAATTTCTCCTTTAACCATGTCATTGAACGTATATGTTTGATCTTTAGGCACACGGAAACGAATTGATGGTTTACGCCCTTCCGCTTCGTACTGTTGACGCTGTTCTTCTGTTAAGTGCGCATGTTGTCCACCATATCTTGGCATCTCTCCACGGGCAATTTGAGCTTCACGCTCTGCTTCTAACTCTTCTTCAGTCATATAACATTTATATGCTTTGTCTTCCTCTAATAGCTGTTGAATTAGTGGATTATAGATTTCTGCACGTTCAGATTGACGATAAGGTCCAAAACCTTTATCTTTATCGACGGATTCATCCCAATCCAAACCTAACCATTTTAGATTATCGAATTGTGAAGATTCACCATCTTTTAAATTACGTTTACTATCTGTATCTTCGATGCGAACAACAAAATCACCATTATAATGTTTAGCAAATAAATAATTGAATAATGCTGTTCTTGCATTACCAATATGCAAATATCCTGTTGGACTTGGCGCATATCTTACTCTGATACGTTCACTCATTATTTTCACTCCTACTATTAATTGTGTGGATAATAAATAGCCAAATATTAATTAAAATACTTTGCAAATTATACATCAATAAAATGATAACTATGACCACTAACAAAATATGCAAATAAATGCAGTAGTTTATTGTAAGTCGTTTAATTTTAAAAAAGTTATTCAAACGATAAGGATACGCTAAAGTATACCTTGATGAATAACTTGATTAAATATTGAATATTCTAATCCACCTAACATTTCAATAATATTGTAGCACTTAAAGGCCTCTTTGATAAGTCACATGTTTAATATGTATAACCTGTTAAATAAAACCAATTTGAAATATTTCAATTAAATATAGCACCTAAATTCGTAAGGTACGTTTCACATGAAACCCTTATTCTAACAAAGATAATCTATTAAATTTTCAGTCAACAAATTTCGCAAAAACAATTCTTCCTGATGATGTTTGTAACAAACTTAAGACCTCTAAATCAACCTGTTGACCAATGTAACTCTTCGCGTTATCAACAACCACCATTGTACCATCATCTAAATATCCTACGCCTTGTCCTGGCTCTTTACCTATCTTCGTTAATAAAATACTTAACTGGTCGCCTTGATGTACATTAGGTTTGATTGCTTCCGATAAATCATTAACGTTGAGTGCAGTAATTCCTTGAACATGACATACTTTATTTAAATTAAAATCAGTCGTAATCACATGTGCGTGATACTGTTGTGCTAATTTAATTAATAATGTATCTATATCACTATGGGATTGAGTTGGATGTATAACGCGTGTAGGGTAATCTAAATCATAAAGTTGATTCAAAATATCTAATCCTCTTTGACCTTTTTCACGTTTCACGCTATCTTTAGCATCCGCTATAACTTGTAATTCATTTATAACGCCTTGTGGTATTAATATATCACCATCGATAAATCCGCAACGTATAATATCTAATATCCTTCCATCGATAATTGCACTTGTATCTACAATCTTAGGTGTCGCTCTTCGTGTATTATTAGACATCGAACGTGCCATATTCTCTGGTAAAAACATAAGCATTTCATCTCTTTTTTTCAGACCAAATTGAAAGCCTAAATAACATAAAATAATAGTGATAATCATAGGTACAAAGTGATTTAATATGGAATTACCTATCATTTCTAAGATAAAAGAAACCATCACTGAAATAAATAAACCAATAATTAAACCAATTGTAGCAAATAATATTTCTACCGCACTGCGTCTCATGATTAATTGTTCAAATTGTTTAAAAGCATATGTTACTTTATTAATGAATAATCCAAATATAATAAAAAATATAATAATGCCTATGAAACTATCTACATAATAATTAGTGATAACCGCATGGTGATGAATGCCAAGATCTTTAACAACTTCAGGTATAATTATAACACCAAGAGCTGCACCAACAATGATATAGATTGCTACAACAATTGCTTTTGTTATATTCAATTTATATCCTCCTTCCATTGATGTTATATCGTAGTATGGCTTAATAATACGGCTTATCTCGGTTTTGAATGTAATGCATATTTTAAAGCTTCATGTACTGATGAAACACCAACGACTTGGATGCCTTCTGGGAATGTCCAACCTCCAATATTTGTCTGTGGAATAATAGCTCTTTTAAACCCTAGTTTGGCCGCTTCTTGAACACGTTGCTCTATGCGAGATACTCTGCGTACTTCACCTGTTAATCCAACTTCACCCACAAAACAATCTAATCCATCAACAGCTTGATCTTTAAAACTTGATGCTGTCGCAACAATAATACTTAAATCAACAGCAGGTTCTGTTAATTTGACGCCACCTGCTACTTTAATATAGGCATCTTGTTGTTGGAGTAAATAGTTTTCCTTTTTTTCTAGAACCGCCATAAGTAAACTTAATCGATTATGATCTATACCTGTAGCCATTCGTCTAGGATTATTAAATGTAGTTGGTGTAACAAGCGCTTGGACTTCAATGAGTAGTGGTCTTGTTCCTTCCATAGTGGGGACGATTGTAGAGCCCGGAACATTTGTAGAACGTTCCTCTAAAAACATTTCAGAAGGATTAAGTACACCTTTTAATCCACTTTGCTTCATTTCGAAAATCCCCATCTCATTTGTAGAACCAAATCTATTTTTTACTGCTCTAAGGATACGATAAGCGTGATGCTCGTCTCCTTCAAAATAAAGAACTGTATCAACCATATGTTCCAATAATCTTGGTCCGGCGATTTGTCCTTCTTTTGTTACGTGTCCCACAATAAATGTGGCAATATTCATCTGTTTAGCAATGTTCATTAAACTTTGTGTACTCTCTCTTACTTGTGATACCGATCCAGGTGCAGAACTAATTTCCGGATGATAGATTGTTTGAATCGAATCAACAACAAGTAAGTCAGGTCTCTCTTCTTTTACAGCTTGATGTATCACTTCTAAATCAGTTTCGGCTAAAACATTAAGATGACTAGAATCTTCTTCCAAACGATCAGCGCGCAACTTAGTTTGATTAATAGATTCCTCACCAGTAATATATAAAACATTCTTATTTTGTGACAGCGCAGCACAAATTTGTAGCAATAAAGTCGACTTACCAATACCTGGGTCTCCACCTATTAGTACTAATGAACCACTTACAATACCTCCACCTAAAACGCGGTTAAATTCCTTTGATTCTGTAAGTAGTCTAGGGGTAGCTTCATGCTTAACACTATTTAACTTTTGTACCTTACCTGCTGTTTCTTTTGTTTTTACACCATGTTTAGGATGAGCAACCTTTTCTACTATTTCTTCCATTTGATTCCACGCGCCGCAGTTAGGGCACTTACCCATCCACTTAGGAGATTGATAGCCACATGCCATACATTCGAATATTACTTTTTTCTTGGCCATTGAGACACCTCCGATTTAATATGAACAAATCTATTTTAAACTGACAAGTTGAATCTGACAAATTAAAAATAAATAATGATGTTGATAACACTTATAAGTCTATAACCCTTTCATAATATTTCTATAATGAACCTATAACATTTATCATATGCTTATCTGTTTATACATTCTGGCAATTACCTTAATGATGATTCAGCAAAAATATAAGTGAATTTTTAAATAAAAACTAGGAACCTTTGATTTAGCGGTCTATTAATTTTATAAAAAAGCAATATTATAAAGATAATCATGTCATCGATAATTAATAAGAAATAAAACAATAACCTATGAAAAATCTCATAATACTGTTTTCATTTAATATGTGAACCAATGATTAAAAGCGATTCATTATTTAGTAATGAACTAAAATATTATGATTAACAAATATTGTTAAGTACATCATTAAAAATTTCAAATTGATTTCCCTCATTCTGTGTTACTTATCTTAGTAAATAAAATGCCTGAGACAACGATTGTCCCAGGCATTTTATTTATTGGCAATTGACAACCGAGTTTTACTTAGTCTAATCTCAATTTTCAACTCTAGTCCTCATTGCCAAGTGAGACAGCGAATTACTTAAGCTTTCTATCTCACTCTTTTTAATTTAATATTTAACGTTATAATTGTAGTAATTCAATATGTGAAATTAAAGTTATAAAAATTTAATTATGATTCTGTTGTTTCTTTTTTGGTTGTACTTTCATGAATATCATACTTAAATTCTTTACCATCATGATCAATTGTTACTTCTTTACCTTCAATTTTATTTCCATCTAAAATCAATTCACTTAAATTATCTTCAACCGTTTTTTGAATTGCTCTAATGAGTGGTCTAGCACCATATTCAGGATCATATCCTTCTTCTGCAATTTTTTCTTTCGCTTTATCAGTAACAACAATATTAATATTTTGCTCTGAAAGACGGTGTGTAAGTTTATTTACCATCATTGTAACAATTTCTTTTAATTCATCTTTTGTAAGTTTATGGAAGACAATAATGTCATCAACACGGTTTAAGAATTCTGGTCGGAATGAATTTTTTAATTCTTTCATCATTGTTTTTCTGACAGTTTCGTAGTCACTACCTTCTGAAGCACCTCCGAAACCAGCAAAGCGTTGGTCTTGTAATTCTTGAGCTCCCACATTAGAAGTCATAATAATCACAGTATTACGGAAGTCCACAGTACGACCTTTAGTATCTGTTAAATGACCATCATCTAAAACTTGTAGAAGAATATTAAAAACGTCAGGATGTGCTTTCTCAATTTCATCAAATAAAATGACAGAGTATGGTTTACGTCTAACTTTTTCAGTCAATTGACCGCCGTCATCATGTCCTACATATCCTGGAGGTGCACCAACTAATCGACTGACAGCATGTTTCTCCATAAATTCACTCATATCTACGCGAATCATTGCATCATCTTCACCAAACATAGATTCAGCTAAAGCACGTGCTAATTCAGTTTTACCGACACCTGTAGGTCCTAAGAAAATAAAACTACCGATTGGACGTTTTGGATCTTTAAGACCAGCACGAGCTCTTCGAACAGCTTTACTAATTGAATTGACAGCATCGTTTTGTCCAATGACACGTTTATGAAGTGTATCTTCAAGATTCAATAAACGATCTGATTCAGTTTCATTAATTTTAGTTAGAGGAATACCCGTCCAACCAGCTATTACTTCAGCGATATTTTCTTCAGATAAGGCAGTATCTAAACCACCTTGTGCATTTTTCCATTCATTTTTAGCATCTTCATATTGCTTTTCAAGTTTAGATTGCTTATCTCTTAAATTAGCGGCATTTTCAAATTCTTGGGCATGAACTGCAGCATCTTTTTCATTTTTTACTTTATCAATTTCTTGTTCAATCTCTTTTAAATTACTTGGAGTTGTATGACTTTTAAGTCTAACTTTTGAACTTGCCTCATCAATTAAGTCAATGGCTTTATCGGGCAAGAAACGATCTGAAACATAGCGATCACTCAATTTAGCAGCCGCTTCTAAAGCTTCATCTGAAATATTAATTCTGTGATGAGCCTCATAACGGTCACGTAATCCTTTTAAGATTTCAATCGTGTCTTCAACTGTAGGTTCATCCACTTGAATTGGTTGGAAACGACGTTCTAGTGCAGCGTCTTTTTCTATATTTTTACGATATTCATCTAATGTTGTGGCACCTATACATTGCAATTCTCCGCGAGCTAAAGCAGGTTTTAAAATATTAGATGCATCAATTGCTCCTTCTGCGCCACCAGCACCAACTAAAGTATGAAGTTCATCGATAAATAGAATAACATTACCAGCTTGATGAATTTCCTCCATTACTTTTTTCAATCTTTCTTCAAATTCACCACGATATTTAGTGCCAGCTACGACTGTACCCATATCTAATGACATTACACGTTTGTCTTTTAAAGTTTCTGGTACTTCATTTTTAACAATTGCTTGCGCAAGTCCCTCAGCAATTGCTGTTTTACCAACACCGGGTTCACCAATTAGCACAGGATTATTTTTAGTACGACGACTTAAAACTTCAATTACACGAGTAATCTCTTTATCTCGTCCTACAACTGGATCTAACGTTCCATCTTTAGCAATAACAGTTAAATCTCTAGCTAATCCATCTAATGTAGGCGTGTTATTAGACTTATTAGCTTGCGCATTTTTATTACTCATTTCTGGACTTCCTAAAGCTTTTACAACTTGGGCACGTGCTTTAGTAATATTTAAATCTAGGTTTGCAAACACACGTGCTGCAACACCTTCATTTTCTCTAATTAAACCTAATAGAATATGCTCTGTTCCTACAAAGTTATGATGTAGCTTTCGAGCTTCATCCATAGACAGTTCAATTACTTTTTTTGCTCTCGGTGTATAATGTAGTGTGCCCATTTGCTCTTGACCGTGACCGATAAGTTTTTCAACTTCTTCGATGACTTTATCTTCAGTAATATTAAAACTTTCTAATACCTTTGCAGCTATACCTTCTGGCTCTTTCATTAAACCAAGCAAAAGATGTTCTGTTCCAATATTAGAATGGTTCAAACGAATTGCTTCTTCTTGTGCATGTGCCAACACACGTTGTGCACGCTCTGTCAATCTACCAAATAACATGTATAAATACCTCCTATTTTATATGCTCTCTTAATAAATCAGCTCTTTTTTCATTTACTGTTCTATTATCTTCGTCATCTATTAAAAATGGCGACTGTATTGCTACCATTAATTCATTAAATTTAAAATTTTCAAGCAAAATATAATTCAAATCAATACCTAGTTTCACTTCGCTTAAACGATATGAGGCTTCTTCCATAGAAATAATTCTACTGTTTTGTAGTACACCTAATGATCGATAAACTCTATCTAGTGTCTCTACAGGATTGTGTTTATCAAGTCTTTCTCTTATTTGCTTTTCTTCATTTATAATTTGATTTACGACTTCAGTTAAGTTATCGATGATGGCTTCTTCTGTTTTCCCTAATGTAAGTTGATTTGAAACCTGATAAATATGACCATATACTTGTGACCCTTCTCCGTATATACCTCGAATTGTAAATCCAAAACGGTTAATTGTTTGTGCAATTCTGTTCATTCTTTTCATAATGGAGAGTCCAGGTAAATGTAACATCACACTTGCACGCATTCCTGTACCAATATTAGTAGGACAGGTAGTTAAATATCCTAAATGCTCATCATAACTAATGTCTAACGCTTTATCTAATTCATCATCAATTTTAGAAGCACGTTGATATAAATCCTTTAGCGATAAATCAGTTCCTAGAGCCTGTATTCGTATATGATCTTCTTCGTTTATCATGACACTTACCGATTCATCATCATTTAACATTACTGCTGAAGCAGGTTGTTTCACTAGTTCAGGACTTACAAGATGTTTCGCAACCAATTTCATTTTACTTTGTTGATCCATCGTATCTAAACGATTTAAAGTTAAGTTGGGAAGCACATCTTGAACTTCATTAATCACTCGATATCCTTCTTGCTCTGAAGGGAACATAAGTGGATGGACATGATTTTCAAGATTTCTAGCTAATCGAATTCTAGAAGAAATAATAACAGGTGTCTCCTCAGACATCTTCATCCACTCACTAATATTAGTATGGATATTACTCATCATGAGACACCTCGCTTTCACTTTTTAAAGCTTTAATTTCATCACGAACAATCGCTGCCTCTTCAAACTCTTGATCATTTATCAATTTATTTAGATATTTTGATTTTTCTTCAATTTGCTTTTTTATTGCAAGTTTCTTATACGATGATTGTGGTGTTTTTCCTACATGCTCAAATTGACCACCTTGAACACGTTGAACTATATCAATGATGTCTTCTTTAAACGTAGCATAACAATCAGCACACCCAAACTTACCAACATGTGCAATATCCTTAAGTGTCATCTGACATGTTGGGCATCTTTTTTCTTCTTTAAATGCCATCTCATGAAAATTAATACCATGTTTTGCAGCAAGGTGTTGAAGTATCTGCTTCACCACAAATGCTTCTTCTATATCGTCTTGGTGTGTATGATACGTATTATCATCGTTAGAATGTAACCAGGGATTTTCTCCTTGGGCACATACTGAACATACCCATTTTTCATGCGTACTATCTATACCTTTAACAGTAAGTTTAACTTCCGCTTCATTAAAATGGCAATTTTCACAAAGCAATTTTAAACACCTCACCTAACCTAGTAATAATTAATAACTGGTAGTAATCGTTTTAAGATATTAGCTCTTATAATATCGCGTGCAACAACATCCATTTTTAAAGTTTCTCTATCGATAATGGTCTGTATCATTTTAGCTTCTCTTTCATTAATCAAACCTTTATCTAACAAACCATCTATGACATAATACCCTTGTTGTTGAGAAATAGATGGACCTATTAATTGTAGTAAGTGATTAATATAACCTGTTGCATCTTTATTTTCAATTTTAGTGATTCGAATGTAGCCACCGCCACCACGTTTACTTTCAATTTCATAACCATGTTCATTGGTGAAACGTGTCTTAATAACATAGTTAAGTTGAGAAGGAACACAATCGAAACGTTGAGCAATATGAGCGCGTTGTATTTCTACAACATCTTCATCTGCTTCTTCAAATAACCGCTTAATGTATTGTTCTATGATGTCAGACATATTGTGCATAGATATCACCTCTTTTTTGACCTTCTTTGACTATATTATATGACCATCTTTGACCTTTTTCAACCAATTTGATTTTAAAATTTCAAATTAATGATGTTAGCGTGTTCATTTTGTTGTATGATAGAAAATAGAAAAAATTTAAAGGAATGAAAAAATATGCATATTGTGATTGGGATATTAGGAATCATTTTCTTTTTAGCACTAGCAGTTTTATTTAGTTCAGACAGAAAAAATATTCGCTGGCGATATGTTGGATTACTATTAGTAATTCAATTAATATTTGCATTTATATTACTCAAAACTAATTTGGGAATTTCAGTTATTGGGGGTATTTCAGATGGTTTTAATTATTTATTAGCTAAAGCAGCGGTCGGTGTCAATTTTGTATTTGGTGGCTTTAAATTTGTTGATCCTAAACAACCACCATTCTTCTTTAGCGTTTTGTTACCTATTGTTTTTATTTCAGCATTGATAGGTATATTACAATATACACGAATACTGCCACTAATTATTAACTTACTGGGATTTTTAATTTCAAAGATTAATGGAATGGGCCGTTTAGAATCTTACAATGCGGTCGCAGCAGCAATTCTAGGACAATCTGAAGTCTTTATCTCATTAAAAAAACAATTACCTTACATACCTAAACAACGCTTATATACATTAACTGCTTCAGCGATGTCAACAGTATCAGCATCAATTATAGGCGCTTATTTTACACTTATTGAACCAAAATATGTTGTGACTGCAGTAGTGCTTAACTTGTTTGGTGGTTTTATCATTGCATCTATCATTAATCCTTATAAAGTCAATGAGGAAGACGACAAATTATTAATTGATGAGAACGAAACAAAAAAACAATCTTTCTTTGAAATGCTTGGGGAGTATATACTAGATGGATTTAAAGTAGCAGTTATTGTAGGCGCTATGCTAATAGGTTATATTGCAATTATTGCTTTATTAAATGGAATGGTGAGTGGAATCTTAAGCTTTGTGTCTGGCGGTGCTATTAAATGGAACTTCCAAACGCTTATTGGATTTATTTTTGCACCTTTCGCTTTTTTAACTGGAATACCATGGCAAGATGCAGTTCAATCTGGTTCAGTAATGGCTACAAAATTACTATCTAATGAATTTGTAGCAATGCAAGATTTAGGTAAAGCGACTGGATTATCGGAACATGCTAAAGGAATTACCTCTGTCTTCTTAGTATCATTCGCAAACTTTAGTTCAATTGGTATTATTTCAGGAGCTATTAAATCATTGAATGATGAAAAAGGTGACGTTGTTGCTCGTTTCGGAATAAAATTATTATTTGGTGCAACACTTGTTTCGTTTATATCAGCGGCTATTGCAGGATTCTTCATCTAATAACATACGTAGATTTAAGCAAGAGTAACGTTTTGTTTCTCTTGCTTTTATTTTAATTCAAATCGTAAAGATACATTTTTCTAAATTCCGAGCTTCTTCAATGACACTCAATCTGTCAATGTATTGAAAAAGCCTGAGACAAGTGTTTGTCCCAGACTTCTTCCTACGATTAGTCAAGTACTTATAATTAAAATAAGCATTACTTTACTTAACCTTTCTCATTTCATTTTCCTATACACGGTTTTAGGAACCCAACATACTACAAACGAATTTCAAAAGGCGAGAGTAAAGCTGACTTGTTTTTTATACGGATTTAAAATCCAAGAGTCTGGACAGTCTACTCCTCTCTATAACTATAAAAAATAGCTATGAAAAAATCTATCGTCATAGATTTCTTCATAGCTAATCTTAGTATGTTTTAAATGATTTAAATATTAGAATTTTGACAAATAATTAGAACAATCAATCGTTATCGCATACGTAGAGTAAAATAATCTACAATTTATAAAACTTCTTTCAAAATAAATTGTTAAATTTGATAGAAAGTAATTTGAAAATCAAATATTACAAAATGATTAGTGTTTAATCATATGTTCAATAAAATACTTAGTGATACGATAATCATCAGTTAGTTCTGGATGGAAAGAAACACCGAGATATTGTCCTTGTTTGACGGCTACTATTTTATCTCCAACTTTACTAAGTATTTCCACTCCGTTATCCACTTTAGCAATATGAGGTGCTCTAATAAATACTCCCTCAATATCATTTGCTATCCCTTTAATATCAAGTTCAGATTCAAAGCTATCGACTTGTCTACCGAATGAATTACGCTCAACAGTTATGTCTAATTTCTTTAAATAACCAGACTCATTTTCAACATTTTTTGCAAGAACGATTAATCCAGCACATGTTCCAAACATTGGCATATCTAAATGTTGTAACTTTTCTTTAAATCCATATAAATCCATTAAACGACGTAATGTTGTTGACTCGCCACCAGGTAATATTAGACCATCAATTTCATTTAGCTGCTCTACTCTTTTTATAGCAATGCCTTCATAACCACTTAATTCAATATGACGAATATGTTCACGTACAGCACCTTGTAAGGCTAAAACACCAATTTTAATCATTACCAACCACGCTCTTGCATTCTTTCTTCTAGTGAAATTTGATTAATATCTAGACCTTTCATAGCCGTACCTAGCTCACTTGCCAATTTTCCAATTAACTCATAATCTTGATAATGTGTAGTAGCTTGAACGATAGCTTTAGCAAATTTTTCAGGATCTTCAGATTTAAATATACCTGAACCAACAAATACACCATCTGCACCTAATTCCATCATTAGTGCTGCATCCTGAGGCGTAGCAACACCACCAGCTGCAAAATTAACTACAGGAAGACGTCCATTATCTTTAATTTGTTTTAATACTTCATAAGGTGCACCCAAATCTTTTGCAAATGTCATAATTTCATCATCGTTCATAACTGTTAAACGGCTAACTTCAGAATTAACACGTCGCATATGACGAACAGCTTCAACTATATTACCAGTACCAGGTTCACCTTTCGTACGCAACATCGCCGCACCTTCACCAATGCGTCGTGCTGCTTCACCTAAGTTACGACAGCCACACACAAAAGGAACTGTAAATTGATCTTTTCTTAAATGATATTCTTCGTCTGCAGGTGTTAGCACTTCAGACTCATCTATATAGTCAACACCCATCGATTCTAAAACTCTCGCTTCTGTAATATGACCAATTCTGGCTTTAGCCATAACAGGAATTGAAACAGCATTCATAACTTCTTCAACTATTTTAGGGTTTGCCATACGTGCAACACCACCAGCAGCACGAATATCTGATGGTACACGCTCTAATGCCATTACGGCAACAGCTCCGGCTTCTTCAGCAATTTTCGCTTGTTCTGCATTAACGACGTCCATAATGACACCGCCTTTTTGCATTTCAGCCATTCCTCTTTTCACTCGATCTGATCCTACTATTTTAGACATACTACTTACCCCTTTTCTTATTGATTAAATATATTTTACGAGATAAACTGATATTTAAAAAGGTTCAATTTGTACATAAAGATAGGGGTCAGTTAATTGAAAGTAAATCAACCACTTTATTTATCGTTATATGAAAAGTTAAAAAATCAAATTATCGAAGGTCAATATCAATCAAATGATAGATTTCCATCTAAACGACAGTTAAGTAACTATTTATCTGTTAGCCACACTACAATAGAACATGCATATCAATTACTTGTAGATGAAGGTTTCATTTATTCGAAACCTAGATCTGGATACTTCGTTTCCGATATAGAATCATTGCCAGTGATACATCGACAAACAAATCAATTAAACACTGATAACTTAGAAAAGAAGCAACGACAATATAAATATGCTTTTAATTTAGCTGAAATTGATTCTGAAAGTTTTCCTATGCATATTTTTAGAAAATATGCGAAAGACGTTTTTGAAGATCATCAGCTATCACTATTACAACGAGGTGAGCGTCAAGGAGAATATATTTTAAGGCAACAAATTTCACATTACTTATTTAATAGTCGTGGCGTCACTTGTCACCCAAATCAAGTTATTATTGGATCATCAACAAGCCAGTTACTCGATATGATAACCAATTTACTAAAAAAAGAAGAGTTTATTATTGAACAGCCAAGTTATCCACCAATTAAACATACGCTTGATAAAAAAGGTATAAGTTATATTCAGGTACCAGTTGAACAAAATGGAATACAAATCGATCCTATTTTACATACAAATAACAATATTTTATATATAACACCTTCTCATCAATTTCCAACTGGTTATGTCACCAATTTAAAAAAAAGAACGCAATTAATCAATTGGTCGCATCAAGCAAAGCAAAGATATATTATTGAAGATGATTATGATTCAGAATTTAGATATTTTGGCAAACCCATACCTGCATTACAAAGTTTAGACACAAAAGGAAAAGTCATTTATATTAGTACTTTCTCAAAATCTTTATATCCAAGCTGTAGGATTGCATATATTGTTTTGCCACAAAATTTAATGAACAAATATAATAATCAAAAATATAAAGAAGGAAATACAGTGCCAGTGCACATTCAACACATGGTTGCTCAATTCATGATAAGTGGGAAATTTGAAAGACATTTGAATAAAATGCGAAAGATTTATAGAGATAAACTTGATTATATTTTAAAACGATTAAAGCCATACAATACTCAAATAAAGATTGAAGGCGCACTAACTGGAATGCATTTTACAATAACTGTTAATAATGGATTGTCGATGAAACAATGTTTAAAAAATGCGAAAAAAAATAATTTAAAATTAAAACCTTATCATTACGAAAATTATTCTAAAGCTTATCCAAAATTTATTTTAGGATTTGGGGGGATAAAAAAAGAAGAATTAGAAGACCATGTTAATACATTAATTCATTCACTCGTTATATAAATACTAGACTTTAAGAAACTTTAAAATGCTTTAATTATTGTTACGATACATTACAGTAATTAAAGCATTTAAGGTTAGATATGCTACTTAACCTTTATAAGCCACAAATGAAATTACCTCTTATAAAAGTTATTAAGTAGCTAATTTATTTATCAATACTTTCTTTTTTAGAACTCTTTTCATATAAAAAAAGAGACCTTTCGGTCTCGATTAGGCT